>JAZQXS010000001.1:0-3104 GCA_045633025.1 Eubacteriales bacterium
GACACCTGACCTCCTACGACGGGCAGAGCGAGACGGGGCGCTCCCGCCGCTACTACCACATCACGGTTCAAGGGCAGCTTCACTTGGCTGCCCGCATGGAGGAATGGCAGATGTTTAGCGATGCCGTAACGCTTGTATTGAAGCCGGAGGAGGTGTAACGTGGAGAATCGATCTGTGCAAGAATTTGACCTGGACGGCGCGTTGGACCGCCTGGCCGCGCGGGTTTGTCGGGAGATCAAGTCCAAGCACCGCCGCGAGCGGGCCATCAAGGAGTTCCGTGGCCACCTGGAGGATGCCGCAGAGGACATCATGCGGCTGGGGAACCCTCCCGAAAAGGCTTACGCCGATCTGGAAGAATCCTTGGGGGACACAGACAAGCTCTCCACCCTCATGGCCTCGGTACACAATACCCACCACATCCCCGTGATCCTGCCGTGGCTGGCAGGAGCCGATGTTCTCGGTGGGATGATCTACCTGTATCTGACCACCGAGAACAGCAAACTGCAGGCATGGCTGGGCGTGGGATTCCAACTGTTCACCATCGCCGCCGCGGTTGTGTTGGTCTTGTTCGCCGCGAAGTGGACACGTGCCATCGGAAAGCGTGCCTCGGCACTGCGCCGTCTCCAAAAGTACGTGGATGCCAACGGAGGGACCTTGCTCCGTCGCGGGAACTGCTACAAGTCCCTGTTCGTCCGCACCGCTACCCCCGAATTGACCGTGGATATGGGCGACCGCCGCTATATCCTGTCCCTGTGGGCTACGGTCAAGCGCCGCCGCACTCTGCATTTGCAGGATAATGGCATTTACAGCTACGACAAGCATTTTGGGTATATGCTGGCTATTCCGGCCGGGGAGGCCGCGATTATGTTTCGTGCCTCCATATTCCGTCCCAAGGGAATGGAGAATGACCCTCTGTTCACATGGTATCATTCCGAAATGACGAAACTTCCCGGGGGTGGGCACCTCATGCCCGAAATTGATTACGGCGCGTTGTATGCCCCCGATAAGGTTAATATCCCCGTATTCTTGCTCAATCCCATCCCGTTGGACGTGGAAATCTGCGAGAATGACCACATCCACAAGCTGGCGGATGGGGATAAGCTACCGGGTTCGTTGGGCGGAGCAACGGTGTACTCCATGTCGAGTTTTGTTTCGGCCGTTGATCGAGCAGTAGTATCCGATCATACGGAAATCAATTCTACCCTGTTACAGGAAAACCAAGACCCCATCAAAGTTTCCAAGCGCAGAGTGCAAACGCCCAAGGCGTTCCGCTCTATCGGCGGTATCGTGCCTATTCGCAAGAAGATTCGGCAGAGACTCCTGCTTCGCTGGGCGTTCATGCTCCTCCTCGGTACTGCCTTCGGAGCCTTTTTAATCCTGTCGGAGTCCATGTTTCGCAACAGCCCCAGCGAGTACCGCCTCAATCAAGCGGTGACTATTTTGCTCTATCTATTCATCTTTTGGAGAAGCCGCGTTCTGTCGCTGACCTTCTCCAAGGAGTGGGTGGGTGTGATTCGGGATGAACGAGTTGTATCCTATACGCGAAACCAAAAGGGCTTGATCCGTTTCGTCAGGCCAAGCTGCGGGGTAGATGCCCTCAAATGTATTTGGACAGTGGAGACCGACAATGGCAAGACCAAAGAGATAGCTGCCGATACGGAGGAAATCCGCGAAGGGTATTTCAAGGTCGGCGAGCGCATCCGCCTCTACAAGACCGCCAAGATTCCCGTCAAGGCACATCCGCCCGTGGGTGGGGAGGACCTGATGTGTCCCCTTTGCGGCATGACCGTGGATAGGCCCGTCTGTACCAAGTGCGGTATTGATTTTACGCAGGAGGAGACTTGATTTCTCCTCAAATTTTGAACGGAGGTTACTGTATCATGAAAAAAACACTATCTCTTTTTCTAGCCATCCTCATGACGGCTTTTGCACTATTCGGTTGCCAACCCGCGCAACCCCCCGCGACCGACACGCAGAATCACTCGACAGAAACCACAGCTCCCCCCGTAATTCCCGAACATCAGACCATCAAGATTATGACCAACGATACCACAAAAGATTATATCGAAACGCTGGTCAAGCATTTCTCCGACAAATATCCCGACGTTACCGTGGATATTACGTATGTCGAAGGTGTACAGAGTTTGGATTATAGTGAAAAACTGTCCAGCGATCTGTTGGCGGGCAACGGTCCCGATGTGATCCTGCTTTCTCCTGCGGGGCTTTCCAATAACGATGTGGTTATGGCCAAGACCGATGTGTTTGCCGATTTGGATGCATTGAATGACATATACGGATATTTGAATTGGGATGATTACGTGGATTCCGTTGTGGATGCCGGTATTTTCGATGGCACGCGCAAGATCATGCCTGCATACTACACGTTCCCGCTGATGCTGGGTATTGCGGAGGTGCTGGAGCGAGAGCAGATCGTGTACGGAGAAGGAAAAACCACTGCAGATTTCTTCAACAGCATGGCAGGGAAGGAAATGTTCCCGTTCAAGTGGCCGCACTATTTCTATACGTATTATCGTTACACGGGACTGGAGTCGGTGGATCAATACCATGGTGAGGCAGACCTTCAAAACGAGGATTTCAGAAATGTCGTGAGTGCTTACTATCCTGTTTACGGTGAAGTTCATAACCACAAGTACCGTGATTTCTTAACACTGGGGAGCTATCCGAATGGAGATAATCTGACGGGGCCGTTATTGGGAGAAGAAATTTTGTTCATCAACGGTGATGGTGGCCGTCCCTACTACTGCTCCATCGTGTGTATGGACGGATTATATGAGTCTATTCAGAGTGCAGGGAAAACCCCGGAGTTCGTGGCGATTCCCGATCAAACCGGGAAGGGAATCTCGGGCACGCTGGGATATAGCTTCGCTATCAATTCGGCAACCGAATGCCCCGAGGCGGCACTCCGTTTCCTGGCTTACGCGGTGAGCTTTGAGTTCTACTGCGCGGACGACGAGGTACGCGCCATTCCCGTAAACAAGGCATACAACGAAGCGGTGCGGGCTCTGTACTACGGCGAGGAGATCCAACTGCCCGAAGGAATTACCATGCGGGATTTCCTGTTCGGCACCAGTGCCATCGACCGC
>JAZQXS010000002.1:0-3861 GCA_045633025.1 Eubacteriales bacterium
GAGAAGATTTTTTGTCAGATGAAACAAAAATCCGCACGCGTAGTTGATCCTACGCGAAGGCTTTTTCGTGAAGCGCCCACTCCGTGGGCAAACGGAAAAGATTCCGTCGATTCTTCGTGCGATGAATTTTTAGAGGCTCCCTTCAACAAAAACAGTATGCGGAACAGCACGCAGACGTATGCGTTGATTCGTGGATAGGCGTTTGGGAGAATTCTTTTTCTTGACTAATTTTGAATTTTATGGTATAATTTTGTACATCCCAGAAAAACAATGAAGAAAAGGAGCTTTCCGTGTCACAAAAACAGCCACCGAAGCAGATCCCCATAGAGGGCGGAGTCACCCCCGCCGAGGCGGCTCGCTTTGCCTCGATTGCGGATGAAGTCATCTCCTCCCCGAAATACCGCATGGCGGGACGAACTGCCCGCAAGACCGACGAGGGCGCGCCCCACATCGGCACCCTGCGGGAGAAGCGCCTCCACGCCGCCATCAAGCTCTATCTGTGTCCCGACGAGACCTGCCACGAGCGTCCCGTGGCGGATATGTTGACGGCGGACGATTCCTTGGACGAGCAGGGAACCACGGAGGCCAAACGCCGTATGGTGGCGGATATTCTCACGGACGGACATATCTATGAGGTGCAGACCGGGGGATTCTTTCCGTTGAAGGAGAAGATCGCATGGTATATGACCCATACCCCCTGCCGCGTCACGGTGGTGCATCCCATTCCCGCCGTGCGTTACCTGTCCTGGATCAACCCCGAGGACGGCTCCATCATCAGCCGCCGTAAGTCCCCCAAGCGGGGGCGGGTCAAGGATGTGGCCAAGGAGCTGTACTGGTTGTCGGAATTCATCGGAGATCCCCGCTTCACCCTCCGTCTGCTCCTGATCGAGCTGGAGGAATACCGCATGGCCGACGGCTGGAGCCGTGACGGCAAGCGGGGCTCCAACCGCTACGAGCGGTTTCCCACCGCCCTTTTGGGGGATGTGACCCTATCAACCCCTGCCGATTACGCCGCCTATTTTCTGCCCGCCGCCCTCTCGTCCCCCGATGCCGACGGGGTGTGTCCCGTGTTTACCGCCGCCGAGTACGCGCGGCTCACGGGCATACGCGGGAAGGCGACGTACAGTATGATCCACCTCTTGGAGCGGTTGGAGCTGATTGCCGAGACCGAGGAGCGGGTGGGGAGGAGCCGGACGTATGCACCTACGGTGCAGTGAAATTCGCCGCTTTGCGGCGAGTGAAATCGCGCTTTGCGCGGTGAAATGCCCGCAGGCGGGCGTGAAATTTGCCCCTTTGGGGCAAGTGGAGATTTGATGATAAAAAGCCCGCATCTCGGAGTCTCCGGAGGTGCGGGCTATGTTTATGAAAGCAAGCTTGATCCGATAACGCCCAACAGACAGCAGGCGATCGTCAGCAACAGGAAGTATACCACGAACGAAAGCTTGCTATGCGTCAGACCATGGTATTCCTCCAAGACACTGCTTGCCGGAAGGCAATTCAGAAAGATACAGGGGAAAACCGTAATAAACCAAATTTCGTGCGTGTATAGGGGGATCAAGGAAACCAAAATCACACAGAAATACGAGGGGCAGAGGGTGGCCAGAGAATACAGGAGTATTTTTGATTCGTCTTTGCGTGTCAAGCCGAAATGAACGGCTTTCCGTTCAAATTTTTTCAATTGCTCCATGCTTTTCCATCCTGCGCCCATGCAGGCGCCGTACAACGCAAAGATGACCAGGAGAAGGCCAACCACGGCCGGCGACATTTTGAATAAGCCGACGTATACGCAACAGAATATCGTGATGGACAGAATGAAAAGCAGGATGTTGCCGATCATACGTTTCATAAGAGATTCCTCACTTGATACGATTTCTTTAGCGGAGGTTAGCGGTTCCCTTAAGTAAGCAGACCTTTTATATATTGATCCAACTCCTCAAAGCCTCCGTGAGGATAATCATTCACGTCCGCGCCGGGGGTATTGATGAGGCAATCTGTGAGCAGAAATCCGCGGATGCCGGCCTTGGCCGCGGCCATCATGTCCTCGGCGACGTCGTTGCCCACCATGATGCAGTCATCGGGGGAGAGCCCCATGCGGGAGAGGACCTCGCGGTAGTAGTCGGGATTGGGCTTGCAGACGCCGATGTCCTCGTAGGTGGTGTAGAGCTCGAAATCCTCGGGGGTAAGTCCTGCCCAGCGGATGCGCTTCTCTGTGGCGATGCGGGGGAACAGGGGATTGGTGGCCAAAGCAACACGAATCCCGCGCGCGGTTAGGGCGCGGACGGTCTCGGCGGCCTTGGGGGTATACCCGCAGGTGGGGGCGACCTCATCGAACTCCTCCTCGTAGAAGCGTTCAAAGACGGGCAGGCGCTCCAGTACCTCCCGCCCGCAGATACCCGCGAAGGCCTCCCAGAAGGCGGCCTCGTTGGTGCGGCTTCCGTTATTGTCCACCATAGCGTCAATACCCGCCTGCATGGCGGCGAGGAAGGTCTCGGGGGTGTAGCCGAAGGGGCAGATGCGGCGCATCAGACGGCCGAAATAGTCCTTGGTAAAGCGCTTTTGATCCATGGGGAGCAGGGTTCCGTCGAGGTCGAAGAGTACGGCTTTGAGCATGGCGAGGGATTCCTTTCACGGTGTAGGATATAGCCATATTATACACCATTCTTTGGAATCTGTCAATCACCGTTTTCGGGATTTTGCGCTTGATCGACGGCATCCAAAAGATTCGGCAGGTACATGACCTCAAAATCCTCCAGCCGATCGCCCGGATCCAGATAATCCAATCTTGTCGTGGTGCGGGTGAGTAGCCGGGGCTTGGGGTAAAAGAGCAGGATACGGCGATCCTCGGGGCGGATGTTCTCGTCGCGGGGCGGGAGCGCGAGACGGGTCAGAGAAATACGGCTCTCGCGGCGGAAGTCCATGGCGTGGTCGGGGCGCTCGGAATGGCGCTCCGCCTTATAGAACAGCTTGTTGTACCGCCGCACGTCGATGCGGAAGCCCTCCTCATTGTTCTCCTTGTTGTACTCGGTCTCGACATTCCAGCGGCTGTGGTTGGAGATAAAGGAAATGACGCTGACCTCAAACACGCCGCTTCGGGTGATGATGCGATAGTCAACGGTACCGCGGGCGCCGAACACACGGCCGAAGCCTCCGCGCAGGCAGACGACGGTGCAGCCCTTCTTTTTCAGCTTCTTCATTTTGTGATTCAGGGCGCACATCTTGCAGATGTACCAGATCACCTTGTAGATGCAGTAGAGGACCAGAATCGCAATGAGAATTTCCAGCGCCATCATGATGGCCATAGGGGACATAGGTAAAACCTCCTGTTGGAAAAAATGCCGAAGGGGTGTGAGCGCCCTTCGCGCCCATTATAACATTACAGTTAACTATAAAGTCAAGGGGTTTTGGAAAAATAATTCGAAAAATTACATCCGTAGCTTGATGAGAATTTGAATAGCCATATCAACTCTCTGTGTTTGTATTTTCCGTTGGATCGTGCAACACGCGGTCATCTCCGTGATACGCAATCTGCCGTTGCCACAGGAAGCGGTAAACAAGCGCGATCAGCACGCCGTAAATCGCCGCATACAGGAGATACCAAAGGGCGAATGCCAAGAAATCGGCGGGAATGTACATCAGATCGTTGCGGATGGCCTCATAACGGTTTGTAGCAACCATATATGTGTTTTCAAAAAGAAATGCCGGTGCATGACAAAATCTACCACCGATTTGGTTGTTATGACCCAGGCATACAAGACTCATGAAAAAGCGGATGATCTCGCCCGGCAAAACAAATTTTAAGAAACATTTTCGCCAATGGTTTTTCTTATGATACTGCTCGGGGACGAAGAAGAAAAACAGAAT
>JAZQXS010000003.1:0-4656 GCA_045633025.1 Eubacteriales bacterium
GGGGAAGCCACACTCCATGCGGATGTTTTGGGCGGAGAGATCGGCGGAAGCCTTACCGGCGGCGCTGAAGGTGACCACGCGGCCTGTCTTACCGCTCTCCAGCGCGCGGCGGGCGGCTTCCAGGATGTTCTTGTCGTCAGCATTGACGACGGTGGTGCCCTTTTTACCCGTCAGAGAGGCAAAGCGGGCAAAGGAGGTAATGATCTGCTCCATGCTTTGGAAGTAATCCACGTGCTCCAGCTCGGCGCCCAGCAGGACGGCTACGGTGGGGTTGAAATCCAGGAAGGAATCCATGTACTCGCAGGCCTCAAAGAGGAAGTGCTCCTTGGAGTCGCCCAAGCGGTAGGCGCCGCCCAAGGGGGCGTAGGTTGCGCCTGACAGAATGGTGGGATCCACTGCAGCGTCCAGAAGAATCTGGGCACACATGGAGGTACAGGTGCTCTTGCCGTGGGTGCCGGCCACGCCCACGCGGCGGACGTAGTCGGTCATGAGGGCGCCCAGATAGTCGGCGCGGGACACGCAGGGGATGCCGTGCTCCCTGGCGGTGACGTACTCGGGGTTATCGGGGGAGATGGCGACCGTATAGACCACCAGCCCGCAATCGGCGGGGAGGTTTTCTGCGGTGTGCTCGTAGAATACGCGGATGCCTTGGGCTTCCAGCCCCTCGGTTACGGCGGTGCGGGCTCTGTCAGAACCGGCGGTGGGGTGGCCTGCGCGGTGGGTAAGGAGCGCCAGAGAGGACATCATGACGCCGCCGACGCCGATGAAGAACACGGGGGCGCGGCGGTCGGTACAGCTTTGCAGGTAGGCGGCGATGCGGTCGGCGCCTTCGTGGGTATTGGGAGTAGACATAGGCAGAACTTCCTTTCTTGCGAAATAGGAGCATTTTTTTCAAAAAAACATGCAAAACGGCGAAAATTGTGAATAAATTCACACAATGGACGAAATTCTGTAAAATAGATTTCACACAATTGGGTTATACTTTATTTGATAGGCCAATGTATATAGAATTATGGCTACGAAGGAGAGAGAATATGCAGATTACCGATGTAAAGGTACGGAAACTTTTCGAGGAGGGGCCCATGAAGGCCATTGTGTCGGTGACGTTTGACGCCCAACTGGCGGTTCACGATATCAAGGTGATCTACGCCCGCGATAAGTATTTTATTGTCATGCCCAGCCGCAAGAATCCCGACGATACCTACCGTGATATCGTACACCCCATCAACTCCCAGTTCCGCGCGGCCTTGGAGAAGGCTGTGCTGGACGCCTACTATGTGGCTTTGGAGAGCGAAGATTGCGTAGATGAGGTTGAGATTGCCGAGGACGAGGCTCCTGCAGAGCTTTGAGCGCTGTGAGGTAAAATAATCCCGCAAAAGGTCGTTTCGCATGGCGAGCGGCCTTTTTTGTGTCGCTTGGGCGCAGTCACAGCTCGCCGTGACCGATCAGCACACGGCCGCCGCGGATGGTCAGGGTAGCAAAGGAGGCGGTACGGTCGCCCAGGCTGCCGGGATTGAGCACCGACAGGGGCTTGGAGACGGCGTACTCGTCGGCGCGGTCGGAGGAGAGGTGAAGCTCCAGCGGGATATGGGTGTGCCCGAAGATCAGAACATCGGCGTCCCGTTGGATGGCGTGGGCGATGGCCGCGCCGGGGCCTCCCTTGACGCCGTATTGGTGGCCGTGCATCAGCAGGATGCGAACCCCCTCCAGCGTGATCAGCTCCTCGTCGGCGGGGGACAGCGCCTCTCCGTCCAGAATCAAGGGCGAGGTGAGCCAATCGCAGTTCCCCCGTACCGCCCACAGGGGGCAGGGAAGGTTGCAGTAGGTCAGATCCCGCACGCCGTCCCCGGCAAACAGGATGCCGTCCGGGCGGACGCGGTGGATGACTTCCCGCACGCGGTCGGGGTGTCCGTGGCTGTCGGACAGAACGAGCAGCGACATAGAGGTCATGGCGGGCTCCTTTCACATCTGTATATTTCATGTTTCCTTATAATAGTATACCACGAAAGCTTGGATTTGTCCATGCGTTTTTGGGGCTTTTTTGAAGGAAATCACAATTTTTTTCGAAGGTCATATACTGGAAGTAGCCGCCCTTCCCGCCGTATCCATTTCGAGTGGGGACGGCAATCCCAAAGCGGCGGCGGAAGGGGTATGCTATGCAACTGGATAGAAAGAGCATCGACCGTCTACTCAAGCTGAATGACGATCAAATGCGGGCGGTCATTGGCAAGCTGTTGACGGAATATGGGATCGACGTGAGCCGTGTGCCGCTCGCCTCCATGGATATGTCGGCGCTCCGCGCGGTTTTACAGCTTGCGGGGGAGGAGGACGTCGCCCGCCTCCTGCAATCCATGGGGGGCAAACCGAGCAAATAAGGAGGGGTTATGGAATCCACGTCTTCTGCGGACATCCGTCCGTCTGCCTCTGACTTCGGAGGACTTCTGGATCGTTTATTGACCGAGGCGGAGGGGGGCGCGCAGGCTCCGCCGCCCCCGTCCCCGCCTGAGCTTTCCTCCTTGGGCGGGGCGGCCGCTCCGGTATCATCTGACCCGACAGCGCCCGGCGGAGGCCTGCTGGGGAGCCTTTTGGGGAATCCGGCATTGCTGACGGCGCTTCCCGTGTTGGCGGAGAATCTCGGGCCGCTTCTGGCGGGGATGTCCGGGGGAGTGGGCTCGTCACCTACGGCGACCCGCCCCCATACCATTGACCGTCATACCGCCCTGCTGTGCGCCGTCAAGCCCTACCTGAGCCCGCAGAGGCAGGAGGCGGCCGAGACGGTCATCCGCCTGTGCCGCGTCTGGGATGCGCTGGAGCGGTCGGGGATATCCCTTACGGGGCTGCTGTCCGGAGCGGGGCGAGGGATGCAGGAGGGGGAGAGCCGCCAAAACGAAGGGGAGGTGACGTGATGTACAGCAAGGATCGCGGAATTTCATTTGACGCGGAGCATCTGTCGGCTTCCCGTGCGCCGGCCTACCGTCAGCCCTCCCGCCCTCGGATGCAGGTGCCGCCCAATTACAGCGGGCACGCCATTGTGGACGGGGAGGAGCGGCCGCTGGGCGTAGCATCCGAGCCCGAACCCGCCGAGGATGCGGTGGTCTTGCTGTCCTCGGATGAGCCGCCGTCGCCCCATTTTGATGATCTGCCCCGTGTCAGCGACCTGCCGACGGGCGGGGCGAGGGAGTCCCGCCGAAGTCTTCCGCTCCCCGTGTCGGTCGCCCCGGAGGCGCCCTCGGGCGGAGCATCCCTGTCCCGCGAGCGGCTTTGGGAGGAAAAGCTTTCCGCTCCGGAACCTACGGAACAGCCGCCTGCCCGCGGCGGACTCTTTGACCTGTCCCGATTTCCCTTCGGGCACGGCATGGGGATGGAGGAGCTGCTCATCATCGGGCTGATCCTGTTTCTGCTCCATGAGAATGCCGCCTGTGAGGAGCGGGGAGATCTTGATGAGACAGTGATCCTGCTGGGGCTTTTGCTTTTGCTGGGTTGATTTTTTCATAATTTTTTAAAAAACTATTGACAAATTCCGACTCGATGTGTATAATGTTGTCATTATACAAGGTAGAGGCGCGATCCTCATGAACCGACGGATAGAAACGGCGCGGCGCCGCCGTCGGAGAGGGGCGGATCGCCGAAACGGGCTTCGCCGCCGCAGGCGGAGCGTGTTGGGGTGTCGGAGAAGATCCGGCGCACTGTCACAGAGTCTCTGTGGAGCGCTATCGGGTCGATACATACGGATGTGATGGAATCCATGTGGGGCCGCGGCGTTTTGTCCGCGGCTCCCGTTTTGTTTGCATGAGGCCTTGTAAAGCTGTTTTCAAATAATAAAGAGAAAGGAAATCTCAACATGAAACGCAAAGTGATCCTGAACCTGTCGGTCGTGGTGATCCTGCTGGCTCTGTTCGTGGTGCTGTCCCTCGTGGTGGACAACGGCGCGGTCGGGCAGTACATGGACGCCGACGGCTTCATCATGACCCAGGCCGAGGTGGATGCCTACGTCGCCGATGGTGGCAGCCTCGACGACCTCTCCACCGTAGATACCCCCTACTACGCGACCTACCTCGCGCTCCTGCCCCCCGTGATCGCCATTGTCCTGGCGCTGATCACCAAGGAGGTCTACTCCTCCCTGTTCGTCGGTGTGCTCTCGGGCGCACTCCTGGCCACCAACTTCAATCCCGTCGGTACGCTGACCACCATTGTCAGCGACGGCTTCATCGCCTCGGTGGCTGACTCCTGGAATGCGGGTATCCTCATGTTCCTGGTACTGTTGGGCATGATGGTGGCTCTCATCAACAAGGCGGGCGGCTCCCGCGCCTTTGGTAACTGGGCGCAGAGCCACGTCAAGACCCGCGTGGGCGCTCAGCTAGCTACCTTTGCGCTGGGCGTGCTGATCTTTGTGGACGACTACTTCAACTGTCTCACAGTGGGCAGCGTCATGCGTCCCGTGGCCGACAGCAAGAACATCTCCCGCGCCAAGCTGGCCTACCTCATTGACGCGACCGCCGCTCCCGTGTGTATGATCGCGCCCATTTCCTCCTGGGCCGCCGCTGTGGCGGGTGTGGTGGTGTCGGTGAACGGTCTGTCCCTGTTCATCAAGGCCATTCCCTACAATTTCTACTCCCTTCTGACCATCGTGATGATCCTGGTCATCACCTTCCTCAA
>JAZQXS010000004.1:0-10044 GCA_045633025.1 Eubacteriales bacterium
CTGGGCTATTGGGGTAGCTTGAGAACGGATTCACTTTCAAGATTTTGATTGAGGATTAGTATTGCACGAAAATCTCCCGATTTTTGACGGCAAAAAAGGATCGGCCGAGGCCGCTCCGGGGTTTAGGCAGAGGGGGTGGAGTTGTAGTGGACGACGGTAGGTTGCCCTTGTATTGGGACGGAATCACGAGATCGGCGTCGGAAAACGTACCTCGGCCTGTGACCGCGTAGGCCGTTTCATCCTCCGTCAAGGTGAGCTCCAAGCCATTGGAAGCCCCTTCGCCCGAGGAGGTACAGGCCGTGAGCGCAAGACAAAAAGCCGTCAAACGCGCGAGTGTGGCGAACTGGATGATTCATCTCCAAATCTATGGGCACGGTATTGCCTCAAATACTGCTCGGGTTAAAATCAATACTCAAAATCGGTTTCTGCGAGCCGCGGCGGTCGGCGGAAAATGTGCACAGCAGGGCTCCGAACATGGCGCGGGCGCGGCGGTTGAGGCGGCACTTGACCACCATCCGCATACGGAACACGTTGTCCACCCGATACACGGGAGCTTCGAAGGGGCCGAAGGCCACGATGGGGACGTCGGCGTAGTCGGCGGTATTTAGGCGGCGGAGCTCTTCCGAGAGGCGAAGGCAGGCCTTCTGCAATTCGCCCTCGTCGGGGCAGGTCAGGGTCAGGAGCACCATATCGCAGAAGGGCGGGAACTGGAGCAGACGGCGGATGCGGATCTCGTTTTGGAAGAACCGCTCGTAATCCTGGGTGCAGGCCAGGCGGATGACCTCGCTGTCGGGGTTCATAGTCTGGATGACGGCGAGGCCGGGCTTGTCTCCCCGTCCCGCGCGGCCGATGACCTGGGTCAGCATGGAGAAGGTACGCTCGCCGGCGCGGTAGTCATCCAGATAGAGGGACATATCCGCCATGAGGACGCCCACGAGGGTGACGTCGGGGAAGTCATGTCCCTTGGTGACCATCTGGGTGCCCAAAAGGATATCCGCCTTATGTCCGCGGAAGTCGCCCAAAAGGTCGTTGTAGGCGGATTTGGTGGCGGTGGTATCGGCGTCCATCCGCAGAACCCGCGCCGTAGGAAACACGGTACGCAGATCCTCCTCCACCCGCTGGGTGCCAAAGCCCATACGGACGAGGTGGGGAGAGCCGCAATCAGGGCAGGCATCGGGCAGACGCCGACGGGTACCGCACCAATGGCAGACCAGCTCCCCCTCGGCGCCGCGGCGTCCCACATGGTAGTTCATGGCCACCGAGCAGCGGGGGCAGGTGACGGCGCGGCCGCAGGAGCGGCAGACGGTCTGGTGGCTGTATCCGCGTCGATTGAGGAAGAGCACCGATTGGTTCCCTTCTCCGTACACCCGTCCCAGCTCCCGCAAAAGCGCCTCTCCCAAGGGAGAAACGGCGCCCTGTCCGGGCTCACCCCGCATATCCACGATATGCACGTCGGGAAGGCGCGCCGCGCCGTAGCGGTTCTTCATGGTGATAAGGGTATATTTACCGTCCACAGCCTTCTGGTAGCTCTCCAGGGAGGGTGTGGCGGAGGCCAGGAGCAGGAGGGCGTTTTCGGTGGCGCAGCGGTAGCGGGCGATATCCCTTGCGTGGTACTTGGGATCCTGGTCGGATTTATAGGTATGCTCCTGCTCCTCGTCCATCACGATGAGCCCTAAGTTGGGCATGGGGGAGAACACCGCCGAACGGGTGCCCACCACGATGGGAGCCTCCCCCGACAGGATGCGGAGGTGGGAATCCAGACGCTCTCCCGCCGAGAGTCCCGAATGGATCACCGCCACGCGGCGGCCGTAGCGGGCGTGAAAGATATGGAGCATCTGGGGCGTGAGGCCGATTTCGGGGAGCAGGACGATGACACCGCGTCCGCGATCCAGCACCCGATCGATGGTCTCCAGAATAACGCAGGTCTTGCCGCTCCCCGTCACACCGTGGAGCAGGGCGGCCTTGGGCTCACCCGTTTGGGCCAGCGCCTCCAGGGTCGCCACCGCCGCCGCCTGCTCGGCGTTCAAGGCATGGGGCGTTCGCTCGCCCTCGCCCATGGCCGCGGCGGAGGTATGGTAGGCCTCCTCCTCGGCCACCCGGATCAAGCCCTTATCCTGCAGGGCGCGCAGATGCGCCGCGGTAGCGCCGGCGGCATGGCGGAGGTCGGAGGCCTCCACCTCTCCGCAGGACTCCATGAGCACCTCCAGCACCCGACGCTGGGGCTCGGAGGCCACCTTGGGGGTGCATTCCCCCCGCAGGATGGCGGCGGCGGTATCGGGCGGGCAATTGAGGGAATAGGTACGCAGGATCGGGGTCTCGGGCTGATGGACGGTCAGATCGCGGGAGATCAGCTCGCGGGCGGTGAGGCGATCCAGCGAGGCGGCGGCCTTGGCGCCGAAGCGATGCTTGACCGATTGCCCCGACACCGGCTTACGGGCGCGGATATACTCCCACACCATCAGATCCTGCGCTGTCAGAGTCGTTCGGCCCAGCTCGGCGGGATCCATCCCCTCCACCGGGCTGTAATACTCCACCAGCGTCGCCAGCGCCGAGGCGGGCACCACCGTACGCACCGCGTCACCCATGGTACAAAGGGTCGTCTCCTTGAGGTAAAAGCAGAGGGAGAGCTGGAGCTCGGTAAGGAACAGCTTCTCCCGGCACACCCCCCCGATGGGCTTGATGCGGTCGGGCGGGCATTCGGGCGGCAGGGATGAGCCGTCCCCCACCGATACCACCACCGCAAGCTGCTTGCGGTTTCCCATACCGAAGGGAACGGTAACGAATGCGCCCCGCTTCACGGCGCCCGCCATGAAATGGGGGATGAAATAATGGTAGACACCGTCAATGCAGAACGGGTTCCCCAAAATATGGACGCCGGCGTACATGAGTACGTCGGCGTATGCGGATGCGCCATCATGACGCAAAACGGTTTCCTGCTCCATGGCGGCACCTCCTTGGGTATTCGATTGATTCATGGGCGCCGCGGATCAAAGCTCCTCGGCATCGGAGAGCTCATCCTCTTCCTCGGCCTCGGCATCCTCGTCCTCGGCTTCGAACTCGTCCTCCAGCAGATCCTCATCGTCCAGGGGCTCCTCGTCCAGAGGCTCCTCATCCTCATCCAGGCGGAGATCCTCATAGGGGCGGTTGATACCGGCCAGGATCGCCTGCTCCTCGCGCTCCTGCTCGGCGGGATCCTTATGAACGATGGTGTACTCGCCCTTATAGATGCGGCCGATGGCCAGCTTTACGGCCTTATTGTCGCGGACTTCCTTGTCGATCATGGCGGTCAAGGGCTTGTCGGTCTCCTTATTACCGGTCATCTGACGCTCGGCCTCCACGCGCTGACGGGTGTACTCGTTGGTGATCATGCGGGCGCACTTCGCGGTGGCCAGCGCGATCTCGTAGCGGTTGTACTCACCGCCCTTGGTAAGCTCATTGATGGTAGGGTAGATCATGTCTGTTTCTCCTCTTTATGACTTTATTCTCTTTAAGGTATTCAATAAACCAATAAACCGCGGCAGGCTCAGGCCTCGTCCTCCGCCTCGTCCTCATCCATGGAGATATCGCCGTCATTCTCCAAGCGGTTGGCGATGGTTTCGGTCTGAATCGCGGAAAGGATCACGTGCTCGGAATCGGTAACGATCACGGCGCGGGTCTTACGGCCGCAGGTCACGTCGATGACCCGTCCGTCGTCCTTCGCGTCCTGGATCAGACGCTTGATGGGGGCGGAATCGGGGCTGACCAGGGTTACGATACGGGCGGCGGCCACCATATTCCCGTAGCCGATGTTGATGAATTTCATGGGTGATGCATCCTTTCTTTGTCGGCTCTGCCGGATTACTCGATATTCTGGATCTGCTCGCGGATCTTTTCCAGCTCGCTCTTGACGTCGGCCACGGTCTGCGCCATTGTCGCGTCGGAGCACTTGGAGCCGATGGTATTGATCTCGCGGTTGGTCTCCTGGAGCATGAAGTCGATCTTACGACCCACGGGCTCGGCAGACCGGAACAGCCCCTCCAGCGCATCGAGGTGGGAGGCGAGACGCACCAGCTCCTCATCCACGGCCACGCGGTCGGCGTATACGGCGCACTCGGTGACCACGCGGTTCTCGTCAAAGACGATCCCATTCCCGGCCTCGCCCAGAGCGGCGCGCAGGCGCTCCTCAAAGCGGACGCGGTAGGCGGCGATATTTTCTTCAGAGCGGGCGGCGATGGACGCGACCATGTCGCGGATGCCGGCTAGCTTGGCCAGCAGATCCTCGCCGAGACGGGCGCCCTCCCGCTCACGGGCGGACAGGAACGCGGCGGTAGCCTCGGTCAAGACGGGGGAGAGTTTCGCCCAGATGGCGTCGTCATCCTCGTCGGTGTCCTCCTTGACGGGCACCATGACGCCGGGGAGGGTCAGGAGGCGGGAGGCGGTCAGATCGTTGGTCACGCCCAGCTCGGTCTCCATGGCGCGGGCGGCCTCCAGATAGCGGCGGGCGGCCTCCATATCAGGCTCCAGAACCGTACCGCCGTCGCGGGTACGGGTGTCGGTGACGCTGATATTCACGTCCACCTTACCGCGGCTGACACCCAGCTTGGACAGAGCGGTCTTGACACGCTCCTCCTGGGCTGCCCACGCGCGGGGGAGGCGGATATTCAGATCCAGATAACGGTTATTGACCGAACGAAGCTCGACGGTCAACTCATACCCTTCTTTCGCGGCCTGGGCGCGGCCGAAGGCAGTCATGCTTCTCATACGCAAATCTTCCTTTGAGATTATTTCGGTTACAGATTTTGGCGCATCTATACATTTTCATTTTACACTATTTTCAAATACTTGTCAATGGTTTTTGCAAAAATTCGGTATATACGAACAAAAGATTTTTTCTCCGCCCCGCGGCGCTTGGGCAGAATGACGTTCCCTTTTCCCTCCTTTTGAGCTTTTGGAAATTTTTTTAAAATCTCCGTCATATTCCGTCAAAATCTTCGTCTTATATGGTAGAATAGAGTTCGAACTCCATTCCGAGAAAGGAGACCTGTATGAGTTCCATGAACCCAAACAAGCCACTCACCGATGCCGACATCGTCGATCTCTACCTTGCTCGCGACGAGGAAGCGATCGAGGCGACCCAGCGCATTTACGGCGGCTACTGCTTATCGGTGGCCATGAATATTCTGGGAAACCTGCCCGACGCCGAGGAGTGCGTCAACGACACCTATCTCAGGGCATGGAATTCCATCCCGCCCCAAAAGCCCTCGGTTCTGCGGCTGTTTCTGGGCAAGATCACCCGAAACTTAGCCATTGACCGCTACCGCAAGCGAGTTTCCTCGGGCGGCGAGCTGGAGCTGGCCTTGGAGGAGCTTGCCGAGATCCTGCCCGCGAGGGAGGAGGATGACGGCCATCTTTCGGCGCTTCTGTCGGACTTTTTGGAGGATCTGGCTCCCGAGGAGCGGCATCTGTTCATCCTCCGCTACTGGCACAGCTACCCCGTAGCGCGGCTGGCCAAGGCCTTCCGCGAAAAGCCCAACACCATTTCCGCGCGGCTGTACCGCACCCGTGAAAAGCTCCGCGCCTACCTCACAGAAAGGGGGATTCAAGTATGAATGACAACACGAATCTGAAAAACCGAGCCCTCGGCGCCTTTGCCGCCATGGGGAGCATTCCCGACCGCTTCGTCGCCGCCGCCGAGGACGTTCTGTTCGAATCCGAGGCGGGGCTGTCCCGGCCGCCCCGGCTCACGAGCCCCCTCCGCCGCTTCCTGCGCGGTGGGTGGGTCGCGGCCGCGGTAGGGTTGGTCGTATTGGGGACGCTGCTATTCGTCCTCCGCGCGCCGCTGTTTTCCGGCCTTGTTCAACCGCACCAGCCGGCTTATTCTCCTACGGGCTCCACCATTTCCATGAGCCCCGAGGAGGCTCCGTTCATCGTTTCCACCGAATATCAGCAGTACGCGCCCGGCGAGACGTCCATCACGGTCATCCTCACCACCGCGTCTCCCGGTATGCCGATCGAGATGCACAACGCCTGGCACTTGGAGCGGAGCACGGGACAGGGCTACGAGGTCGTTGAAATCGCCTACGCCGAGGAAGCCATTGAGGCGCGTCCCTCTACCGCCGACGACTACGCCACCATTTCCACGCAAATTCGGATCCCGGACGGATTGAAGGAGGGAGAATACCGTCTCCACGCGACTCGACACAACGGGAAGGAATATGAGTCGATTTCTTTCTGCGATTTTGAGGTGCGCGTGCCGGAGCCCATGACCGAACTCGTGACCGCCGGGCCTACGGTGCTCCAAACTACCTCCGAGGCCGCCATAAATCTACACACCTTCCAAGCACAGTATCCATCGGGCACAACCTCGGTCACGGTCGTCGTCACCAATACAACCGTCGGCATGGGGCTGGTGCTGGACAACGAGTGGGAGCTGTGCCGCGTGCTCCTATCTCCCGACGGAGTAAACCTTTTGGAGGAAGTTCCCGTCCGCCAAGCAGATGACACCAACCGAATCTTGATTCCCAATGAATATGAATGCGCGCAGGATCACGTGGTTCTGAACACCGACGGTTTGGAGGACGGCCTGTACTGTTTGACGGCTACACATACCGACAATACCCTCTTCCATGAGTTGGCCTCCTGCTTTTTCGTGGTGGGCTCCCTCGACCACGAAGGCTACCGCTCCGACTCCGGCATCATCACCACCTACGTAAACTGTGAATTGTACCTGTTCCCCGGTCTCTCCACCTTCCTGCTCGATGGTCCCGTCCCCAATTATTCGGCCAAAGGCACCTACGAGGAACGGGACGGCTACCTGTATCTGACGATCAATGCGGGAACCGAGTGGGAAACCCGATGGGTGTTCAAGCGGGAGGACAAGACCCTGATGGCCGTAACGGATATGGCCACGGGCTTATTCGCCAATGACTTCCCGAACGGGTCGTGTCTGTACCGAGCCTCTCAAGGCACCCCGTAAAGTCCCGTCAATCCTTCCCCGCAGGGGAGAGCCCGCCCCATTTCGGCCGCTCTCCCCTGTATTTTTTCAAAAATTCACCCCAAGTTCAAAAAAACTTTCGCCAACCCCCTTGTCAAGATGCCGTTTTTGGTGTATAATATAGAATAACTGTAGGCGCGGCACCCCTTCCGATACGGCAAGGAGAGTCCGACTTCCTATACGGGCGAACACAGTTCGCCCCTACGGAAAACGTCTCCCCCCATTTCCTACGGGGACAAGCCCGCGGTAAAACAAGAAAAATCAACCTTTGGAGGTATTTTACAATGGTAGTAGCAGGCGATTTCAAAAACGGTCTGACCTTTGACATGGACGGCGTCGTCTATCAGGTCATCGAGTTCCAGCACGTTAAGCCCGGTAAGGGCGCAGCGTTCGTCCGCGCCAAGATCAAGAACTGCATCAGCGGCGGCGTGACCGAGCGTACCTTCAACCCCACCGATAAGTTCGAGAACGCGTACATCGAGCGCAAGGATATGCAGTACTCCTACGATGACGGCGATCTGCTCCACTTCATGGACACCGAGACCTGGGAGGAGACCCTCATCTCCCACGATCAGGTCGGCGAGAACTTCCAGTTCGTCAAGGAAGAGATGATGTGCAAGATCATCTCCTACAAGGGCACCGTTCTGGGCGTTGAGCCTCCCACATTCGTGGAGCTGCAGGTCACCTCGACCGAGCCCGGCTTTGCAGGCAACACCGCCACCAACACCCTCAAGCCCGCCACTCTGGAGACCGGTGCTGTGGTCAAGGTTCCCCTGTTCATCAACGAGGGCGAGATCCTCAAGATCGACACCCGTACCGGCGAGTACCTGTCCCGCGCATAATTCCTCTGCCCACAGGGCGCATTTCGATCCGAACACCGAAAGGAGACGAAACCTATGTCTATGAAGGAAAAGGCAATGTATATCAAGGGTCTTTGCGACGGCGTTGAGCTGGACAAGACCACCAAGGAAGGCAAGCTGATCGCGGCTCTCCTGGACATGGTCACCGAGATGGCCGAGGAGATCGACGACATGCAGGAGCAGATCGACGAGCTGGAGGACTACTGCGACGAGCTGGATTCCGATCTGGGCGACGTTGAGGAGGTTCTTCTGGATCTCGACGACGATTGCTTCGACGACGATGACGACGATGATGACGACATCGACGTCGATTACGAGTGCGACGGCAACTGCGCCGGCTGTGACTTTGACTGCGGCTTCGACGAGGACGACGATCTGTTCGACGAAGACGAGGACGAAGACGAAGACGAGTATTTCGAGGTCATTTGTCCCGCTTGCGGCGACGTCATCAACTTCGATTCCTCCATCGACCCCGAAAATCTCCGCTGCCCCAACTGCGGCGAGAAGTTCGAGTGCATCGTGGAGGAGGACGACCTCAAGGCTCTGGACGGGGCTGACGAGGACTGATTCCCAACTCCATACCGGAAGGATGTCTCCTTGCTGAGACATCCTTCTTTTTTTCAAAACCCCTTGACAAGCACAGCGGAATCGGTTATAATAGAGATACAAAAACTTTATTATCCAGAAAGGATTGTGCAATATGACGAAGCATACGAAATGGTTATCCCTCGCCTTGGCCGCCCTCATGCTCCTGACCTCGCTGGCCTCCTGCGCCTCCTCCGACGAGCCGAACGGCACAGACACCGTCGACACGGCCGCAACGGAGACGGCGGACCCCAACGCGGACACCCGTTTTTCGGACGTAAACTACGGCGGGCGTGAGTTCCACATCTACACCAGCGCCAACCAAGCCACCGCCCTCATGGAAAGCTCCAACTACCTCATTGAGGGCGAAGAGGCCATGGGCGGCGGTCTGGTCAGCGACGCCGTGTTCACCCGAAACCTCACCGTCGAGGAGCAGCTCGGCGTGGAATTGGTGTTCACACAGTGCAAGCTGGGCGCCGGCTCCATCGCCGGTGATATCCGTATCCTGACCCAGTCCGGTATGAGCGAATTCGATCTGGTCATCAACGACAACTATGACTACGCGCCGATGGTTCTGGAGGGTCACTTCCGCAACGTGCTCGACGAAAATTGCGAATTTGACTTTGACAGAAGCTACTGGTACAAGGACTACATGGAGGATCTCCGTCTGATCAACGGATACCAGTACCTCCTGGCGGGCGACTTCTTCATTGACGTCCTCCGCACCGCGCATCTGATGGTTCTGAACAAGGAGCTGTATCAGGACTACTACCACACCTCCGCCGACGAGATCTATGATGTGGTCTCCAACTTTGAGTGGACCTACGATAAGCTCATTTCCCTCATTACGGGACTGTACATCGACAAGAACCAGAACGGCGTAAAGGACGCGGGCGACCAGTTCGGCTATATTGACGCCGACTTCTGGGGCGCTTCCATTCCCATGTCCACCAGCGGTACCACCAATTTCATCACCCGTAACGAGGACGGTATCCCCTCCGTTACCATCCATGAGGGCGACCGCGCCAACCTGCTCGCAAACGCCATGGGTCGGCTGCTGAACGATGACGCCACCGGACGGATCAACGGCGATGTACCGATGACCAGCTTTATCAACGGCGAGGCGCTGGTAGCCGCCGGCGGTATGTCCCTGGGCTCGCTGGAGAGCGAGACCCTCCGCCAGATGGAGGCCGACGCCGCCGTACTGCCCTACCCCATGCTGTTCGCATCCGACCAAAAGTACACCACCGCCACCCACGACACCACCGAGCTGGGCGGCATTCTGGTAACGGCCACCGATATGGAATTCATCTCCACCGTGGTGGAGGTGCTCAACCGCGAGACCGCCAACATTCTGATCCCCAAGTACTACAAGGAGTGCATTCAGCTCCAGTGCGTGGACGACGAGAAGGCCGCCGCCATGATCGACATCATTCACGACAACTTTGACAACGCATTCATCCTCTCCTACAACCAAGCGCTGGGAAATGGTAAGATCCTGATCTCCTTCTCGGACGCCGCCCAGGCCAAGCGTGAATTCTCCGCTGTATTCGCCGGCTCGGCCAAGGGCATCAACCGCGCGCTGACCAAGACCATCGGAAAGTACATGGATAAGTGTAACATTTC
>JAZQXS010000005.1:0-3480 GCA_045633025.1 Eubacteriales bacterium
GCTGATCTCCCACTTCTTTTCGGTGAAGGAGGATGAGACGGTCAAGGCGGTACGCGCCTGCCTGCCCGGCGTCAACTGCGGCGCCTGCGGCTATAAGGGCTGTGACGATTACGCCGCCGCCGTGGCCGACGGCTCGGCCAATCCCAATCTCTGCGTCCCCGGTGCCGAGGCAACCGCCAAGGAGCTGGGTGAGATCCTGGGCGTTGCGGTGGAAGCGCCCAAGGATATGGTGGCCTTCGTCCACTGCAATGGCCACTGCGAGGCCACCACCAAGAAGGCCGCCTACGACGGCATCACCTCCTGCAAGGCCGCCTCCATGCTCTACGGCGGCCCCGATGCCTGCCGCTTCGGCTGTCTGGGGCTGGGGGATTGCGCTGCTGTCTGCCCTTCGAATGCGATCTGCCTGAAGGACGGCATCGCCCACGTGGATACGAGCCTGTGCCTCGGCTGCGGTCTTTGCGAGACCGTCTGCCCCAAGCATATCATTTCCCTGATTCCTCAGGAGACCGAGGCGGTGGTGATATGCAGCAATACCCAGAAGGGCGCCGACGCCCGTAAGGCCTGCGAGAGCGCCTGCATCGCCTGCAAGAAATGCGAGAAGGCTTGTCCCCACAATGCCGTCACTGTGGTGAATAATCTGGCGAAAATCGATTATGATAAGTGTGAGGGATGCGGCCTTTGCGCCGACGTCTGCCCGACGGGATGCATGAAGCGGATCTTTTTCCCCAATCTGCCCGAGGGCGTTCATCCCCGCGATATGATCGACGGAGCCAACTGAAACTATGAATCCAAGAAAAGCCCTGCCCTCCGCATCCGGCGGAGGGCGTAAATTACGGAACGATCTGATATTGATTGCCGCTCTGCTGGCGGTCGCGGCTCTGGCCGGGTGGCTCCTCTTCCTTCTGCGGGGGGAGGGCGAGCGTGTGGCGGTGACGGTGGACGGCGAGCCCTACGCCGTCTATCCGCTCTCGGAGGATACGGTGGTCGATATCCGCACCGGCGCCGGGGGCGGACAGCTAAACCGGCTGGTCATTCGGGACGGACTCGCCTTTGTGGAGACCGCCACCTGTCCCGACGGCATCTGCGCCGCCCACAAGCCCATCTCCCGCGACGGCGAGAGCATTGTCTGCCTCCCCCATAGGGTCGTTATAGCCGTAGAACAAACGAAGTAAGGAGGTTCCGTCTATGCGCCGTCCCGCCAAAAAAATCGCATTTCTGGGCCTCTGTACCTCGGTGGCTCTGGTGCTGGCCTATATCGAGAGCCTGCTCCCGCCCCTGTTTGCGGCGGTTCCGGGAATCAAGCTGGGGCTTCCGAATATCGCCATCATTTTTGTCCTGTATCGCTTTGGCGTGCGGGAGGCCGCGGCGGTGTCCTTCGTCCGCATGACCGCAGTTGCCCTCCTGTTCGGCAATCCCATGACGTTTGCGTACAGCCTCGCGGGAGGCTTTCTGAGCCTTACGGTGATGGCGCTCCTGCGGAAATTGGATATCCTGTCGGTCATTGGCGTCAGCGTGGCGGGGGGCGTGCTCCATAACGTGGGGCAGATCCTCATGGCCATGCTCCTGCTGGAAACGGCGGAGCTGGGGTACTATCTGATCGTACTGACGGTGACGGGCGCCGTGTCGGGGATATTCGTGGGGATATGCGGTGGGCTTGCCGTCAAAAAAGCGCCCGAATTTTGAAAAATGTAAATTTTTCGAAAATCCATTGACAAGCCTCTCACTATATGGTATAATCAAAAAGAGCGTGACAAATCAAATGGCACGCAATATATTTTTGTTAAAAGGAGAGAATTCCACCATGAAGAGAACCTTCAGCGCGATCCTCAGCCTTCTGCTCGTCTTCACCGCCCTTGCTTTCGTGGGGTGCGGAAAGAGCGAAACCGTCCGTCTCGGCCTCGGTATTCATACCGTAACCAAGGCTACCTCCGCCTCTGAGGATGCCGACGGCAAGGGTCAGGTTACCATGACCGTCGCCGCCGTTACCCTGGACAAGGACGGTAAGATCGTTTCCTGCCAGCTCGATACCGCCGACTTCACCGTCGCCTACACCGGCGAGGGTAAGGCGATTGCCAACGATTCCCTCAAGACCAAGTACGAGGCGGGGAAGGACTACAACATGGTCGCCCACGGCGGCGCCGCCAAGGAGTGGTTCGAGCAGGCCGACGCTTTTGAGAGCGTTGTGGCCGGTAAGACCATCGACGAGGTCAAGGCTCTGGTCGTAGCCGAGAGCAACAAGGGCACCGATGAGGTGATCAATGCCGGTTGTACCATTATGGTCAATGACTTCGTGAAGGCCATCGAGAAGGCCGTTGCGAATGCCGCCGACACCGCCGCTACCACCGCCGATACCCTGAAGCTGGGTGTCTACGCTCAGCAGACCCCCAAGGATGCCGTCGAGGATGTCAACGGCTCGAACAAGGTGGAGACCACCTTCTTCGCCGCTACCGTGGACGCTGACGGCAAGGTCACCGCCGCCGCCTCCGACTGCGTGCAGGTCGAGTTCGGTTTTGACGCCGCAGGCGCTTCCACCTTCGATAACGCCAAGGCTGTTTCCTCCAAGCGTGAGGCCGGCGCAAACTACGGCATGGTCGCCCACGGCGGCGCCGCCAAGGAGTGGTTCGAGCAGGCTGACGCCTTCAACGCCGCGTGCGTGGGCAAGACGGTTTCCGAGATCAGCGGCCTGATGGGCTCTGACAACTACGGTAACGCCGACGTAAAGGCTGCAGGCTGCACCATCCTGGTGAACGGCTTCGTCAAGGCTGCCGCTAAGCTGGGTTGATCTTTGATTTCCGACAAAACGCGAAAATGGGAGGCTTGTCCTCCCATTTTTCAGAATTTCCGATAAGAATTTATACTAATCCTCAATCAAAAGTTGAAAGCGAATCCGTTCTTTTCCAAATAACCCAGTGGGTAGGGACCCACGGTGCAAGCCAAAATCTCACTGTCAAACGGCACGTCAAAACACAAAGCAGTCTGTTTTTGAAGGCTTAGGAGATTCTTAGGTCGCCGAAGGCACGCTCTCCTATTCAATGTTTTTATCAAGGATTGGTATCATATGAAACCAAAATTTTGTGCGCTCTTGTTGGCGCTTCTGCTTCTTGGGGTGGCTGTTTCGTCGGTCGGCTGTGCGGCAGAGCCCCAAAAATACACCGAGTATTCCTTCGATTACTTCGACACCGTCACCACCATCACGGGCTACGCCGAGAGTGAGGCCGCGTTCGACGAGGTGGCGGCGGAGATCCTTGCGGAGCTTGAGCGGTACCATCGCCTGTTCACCATCTACCACCGCTATGAGGGGATGGAGAATCTCTGCACCGTCAACGAGCTTGTGGACGGGGTTCACCGAACGGTGACCGTGGACAGGCGGATCATCGATATGCTTCTGTACGCCAAAGAGATGTACGAGGTGACAAATGGCAAAATCAATATCGCGATGGGTAGTGTTCTGTCTATCTGGCACGACTACCGTACCGCGGG
>JAZQXS010000006.1:0-11921 GCA_045633025.1 Eubacteriales bacterium
CCAGCGCGAAAAGAACGGTTGGACGGCCGACGCTGTCCTCTCTGCGGAGGCCGCTCTGCTGAATTTCAATCCCGAGCGCAATTACCGCGAGTGGATGCGCAATATTTGCAAGGCGCAGAGTGAGCAGGGAAGCCTGCCCGGCATCGTGCCCACGGGCGGCTGGGGCTTCCATTGGGGCAACGGGCCCGCTTGGGATTGCGTGCTGGTCTGGCTTCCTTACTTGACCTATATCTATCGCGGTGAGACGGCCATGATTACCGAGTCTGCCGCGGCGTTCGTGGCGTACCTCAAGTACCTTCGCACCCGTGTCGATGAGGATGGACTCATGCACATCGGTCTCGGCGATTGGTGCCATACCGAGATCCATAAGCCCATGTCGCCCCTGGAGGTGACCGATACCATCGTATCCATGGATATCGCAAACAAGATTGCATTCCTGCTGGATGCTGTCGGTATGACCGCCGAGGCAGAGTTTGCCCGCGGTGAAGCGGCTCTCTACCGCGCCGCCGCCCGCGCGCATCTCATCGATTTCGATACGATGCTGGTGCGCGGCGAGTGCCAGACCTCCCAGGCCATGGCGCTCCACTACGGCGTTTTTGAGGAATCCGAGAAGGCCGAGGCCTTTGCGCGCCTCTTGGATGTGATCCATGAAAGTGATGACCATATGGATCTGGGCGTTTTGGGCGGACGTGTGATCTTCCACGTGCTTTCCGAATTCGGTCACGCAGATCTGGCTTGGAAGATGGCTGTGGAGCAGGGCTACCCCTCCTACGGCGATTTGGCTCGCCGCGGCGCGACTACCCTGTGGGAGAGCTTTTATCCCGAGGGTGCCCATTGGACTCCCCCCTCCCTCAACCACCACTTCTGGGGCGATATCAGCGCATGGTTCATCAAGAGCGTGGCCGGTATTCGTCTCAATCCCGAGGGGAACGACGTGAACCGGGTGGAGATTCAGCCCGCCTTCATTCGCTCGCTGGATCACGCATCGGGTTACCACGAGGCGCCTGCGGGCAAGATCTCCGTGGCTTGGGCTCGCAACGGAGAAGGAATCGACTTGACGCTGGAGCTGCCCTGCGCCGTCCGCGGCGATGTGATCCTGCCGGAGGGGTATCTCTTTGAAGACGGCGATCATACGAAGCCGGCCGCATCGGGCGCATACCGCATCGTGCGCGGGTAAGTTTTTCCCTATACATTGATATTTGGCATCATACGCAAGAAAGGATTTCCCATGTTCATTTGGCTCACCATCATTGCCGCGACGGTTTTTCTGGATCAGATCACCAAATATTTGACCATCTTCTACTTGAAGCCGATCGGTACCTTCCCGATTATTGAGGACGTGATTCATTTCACCTACGTGGAAAACACGGGCGCCGCCTTCGGTATGATGAAGGATTCGCGGTGGGTTTTCATGATCGTTTCCACGGTGGCCATCGTGGGAATCTTGGTCTACTTGATCTGGAAAAAGCCCCAATCGAAACTGGAATGTCTGGCGCTGTCCCTGATCGTGGGCGGCGGCATCGGTAACATGATCGACCGCACTCTTCTGGGGTACGTGGTGGATATGATCGACTTCCGGCTGATCAATTTTGCCGTGTTCAACGTGGCGGATTCCTTCGTTTGCGTGGGTGCCGGTCTTATGATCCTGCGCTTGATCCTGGATATGGTGAAGGAAGCAAAAGCCGAGAAAATGAAGGCGTCCTTCGCGGACGAGGAGATGCCTTCGGAGAATCGTTCCGAGGAGGAGGAAAGCCATGAGTGAGGCCGGTTTGTTGGATGAGGAGAGAGCCGAGCGATATCCCGTCCCTCCCGATATGGCGGGGGGGCGGCTGGATCGCTGTCTTTCTGAAATTTGTGGGGTGACCCGATCGGCCGCTACGCGGTTGATCGAATCGGGCGGTGTGCTGCTGGAGACCGGGATCGGAAACGGACGCCGCGCGATTCAGCCCGATAAGAATACCAAGCTCAAAGCCGGAGATATCCTCACGGTCACCCTGCCCGAGGCCGAGGAGTACGACGTGACCGCCGAGAATATCCCGTTGGATATCGTCTATGAGGATACGGAGCTGATCGTTGTGAATAAGCCTGTGGGCATGGTGGTACACCCGGCTCCCGGGAACTACACGGGAACGCTGGTAAACGCCCTTCTGTACCATTGCGGCGACAGCCTATCCGGGGTGGGCGGAGTCAAACGCCCGGGAATCGTCCACCGTATCGATAAGGACACCAGCGGACTTCTGGTGGTGGCCAAGAATGACGCCGCGCATACCGCACTGTCCGCCCAGCTCAAGACCCATACGGTCAGCCGTGTGTATCACGCCGTTTGCATCGGCAACCTCAAAGAGGATACGGGGACGCTGACCTACCCCATCGGACGGAATCCTACGGATCGGAAAAAGATGGCCGCGTTTCCCGTGGGGACTCCCACAGGGGACAGCGGAGGCGCGATCCGAGAGGCGATCACTCATTACACCGTGATGGAGCGTTTTGCCACGGGAGCAAAGTGGGGACAAGCCTTCACCTACGTCAAATGCGAGCTGGAAACGGGTCGTACCCACCAGATCCGCGTTCACATGGCCGCCGCGGGGCATCCTCTTCTGGGAGACCCGCTGTACGGCGGGGAAGGAACGCGCTTTGGAAAGGCCATGGGGGATAGGCTCTGCGGACAGATGCTTCACGCCAAAAAATTGAAGCTCATCCACCCTGCCGGCGGACAGACTATGGAATTCGAATGCGACCTGCCTGCGAATTTCGATGCGGTTCTTGCGCGTTTGAGAAAGGAGGCCGAGCTATGAGTACGGTGGATTTTTCCCGCTACCTGATCGTTACCGATCTGGACGGTACCTTCTTTGGAAAGGGCGCTCGGCAGGTGGAGCGAAACCTTTCTGCGATTGAGCATTTTAAGGCTCACGGTGGTCATATTACCGCCGGCACCGGGCGGATCCCGGCCAATATCCGACGGGATATCCCCAACTGCGGAGAGCTATTCAACGCCCCCGCCGTTACGGCCAACGGAGCATTCATTTATGACCTCGCCGCCGACGAGTGCCTTCACAGCACCCCGATGGATCCTACATACGTCAAGGCCGCGGTGGAGCTGGTTCAGTCTCTTTCCGACCGCGTAGGCGCGCGGGTGTCCACAAGAAAGGCCTTTCTGGTCAACGAGAACCGTATCAACGACGCCATCCTGCGCGATTTGGGCGAGCGGGTGTCATTCGGCGGGGAGATACTGCCCGTTGAACAGTGGCAGACCGAGGGTGCGCTGTGGTATAAGATCGTCTTCCGCGGGGAATACGAGGATCTCGCGGCCATCCGTCCCACCGTGGAGGCTGCCTTTGGGGATATATTCGAGTACAGCGTGTCCTCTCCCCGCTTTTTCGAGCTGCAAAAGAAGGGGTGCACCAAGGCCACAGGGCTTCGTTTCGTAGCCGGCTACATGGCGGACAAGCTGGGTCATCCCGTCACTATGGTCGCCGTGGGCGATCAGGAAAACGACCTTCCCATGCTGGGGGCCGCCGATATCGCCGCCTGCCCCGATAACGCCGTGGATGCCGTGAAGTCCGTCTGCAACCTCCGCCTCTGTCACCACGATGCGGGGTGCATTGCGGATCTGATCGAGAGGCTGGGGGAGAGTTGAATACAAGATACAAAGATACAAGATACAAAGATAAAAAATCCCGTTACCCCTTGCAAAACCACCGAAAATGTGGTATAATTACATATTAGATATGCTCGATAACCGTACCTTGGCAGGGGCTGGCCGCCGAGCTTGCTCGGCATCTCGACAGCCCGTTTTCTTACATAGGCTTCGGGGCGTCGTAGGCGCCGCCCCCTACCGCAAAACAGGGTTATCGCACACATCTATTATACCAATTTTCAAATTTTTGGCCGCCGGAGGCACGCTTTCCCATACCAATGGGGCAGGGGGCCCCATGGTGATGCCCTCTGCGGCAATTGGTGTCCCCTCGCTGCCCCCTCCATCCCTTGTTAAAGGTTTTGGGGATTCTTAAGGGACTTTTGAAAAAGTCCCTTAAGCCGCCGGAGGCACGCTCCCCCTATTTGAAAATTCGTATCAATTTCACCGCCGACTCCCATTTGAGTAGGCGGATGCGCTAAGAGAGCCGTCGCTCCACGCGCAGGAAAGGAACAAACCATGAATCAGAAACCCAAGTTTTACGTCACCACCGCCATCGCCTACGCCTCCAAGAAGCCCCACTTCGGCAACACCTACGAGGCCATCATGACCGACGCCATCGCCCGCTACAAGAGAGAGATGGGCTATGACGTCTACTTCTGCACCGGCACCGACGAGCACGGTCAGAAGATCGAGGATCTGGCAAAGGAGGCAGGCATCACCCCCAAGGCCTACGTGGACAACGTGGCCGGGGAGATCAAGGGTCTGTGGGATAAGATGAACGTCTCCTACGACTACTTCGTCCGCACCACCGACGACTACCATGAGGCCGCCGTCCAGAAGATGTTCAAGAAGTTCTACGACCAGGGCGATATTTATAAGAGCCGCTACGAGGGCTGGTATTGCGTACCCTGTGAGTCCTTCTTTACCGATACGCAGGCCGCTGACTGCAAGTGCCCCGATTGCGGTCGCGAGGTGCAGCGCGCATCCGAGGAAGCCTATTTCTTCAACATGAAGAAGTATGCCGACAAGCTCATGGACTACATCGAGACTCACCCCGGCTTCATCGAGCCCGAGTCCCGCAAAAAGGAGATCGTCAATAACTTCCTCAAGGCAGGTCTGCAGGATCTCTGCGTGTCCCGTACCTCCTTCACCTGGGGTATTCAGGTGCCCTTCGATCAGAAGCATGTCACCTACGTCTGGCTGGATGCCTTGACCAACTATATCACCGCCATCGGCTTTGATCCCGATAAGTCCTTTGAGGAGCAGAGCGAGCACTTCAAGAAGTGGTGGCCTGCCAACGTCCACATCATCGGTAAGGACATCATCCGCTTCCACACCATCTACTGGCCCATCTTCCTCATGGCCATGGATATGCCCCTGCCCGAGAAGGTCTTTGCTCATCCCTGGTTCAACTTCGGCGCCGACAAGATGTCCAAGTCCCGCGGTAACGTCATCTACGCCGACGAGCTGGCCGAGCATTTCACCGTGGACGGTGTCCGTCACTACGCCCTCTCCGAGATGCCCTACGCCTCCGACGGCTCCATTACCTACGAGACGGTTATTAACCGCTTCAACACCGATCTGGTCAATAATCTCGGCAACCTCTTCAAGCGCACCCTGGATATGCAGAAGAAGTATTTCGACCGGGTGATCGCCGCCCCCGTGGCAGGCACCGACGAGGAGAACGCGCTGGATGCCGACCTCATCGCCGCCTGCGAGACCGCCTATGAGCAGGTGGTGGAGAACATGGATGCCTTCCGCATCGCCGACGCCGTGGAGTGCATCTTCCAGATGCTCCGCCGCGCCAATAAGTATATTGATGAGACTACGCCTTGGAGCCTGGCCAAGGACGAGAGCAAGCAGGCTCGTCTGGGTACGGTTCTCTACAATCTGCTGGAGACCATTCGTTGGGGCGCCGTGCTCCTGAAGCCCTTCATCCCCGATACCGCCAATGAGATTTTGGAGAAGCTGGGCGCTGAGGGAACCGATTACGCCTCCATCGGCGGGAAGGGTTGCGGTAAGTTCGGCAACCTCAAGGCAGGCTCCGCCGTGGGTGAGTCCCGCGTGCTGTTTGCCCGCATCGACGAGAAGGCCAAGATGGCCGAGTTCGATGCCATCCGCGCCAAGCAGATCGCCGAGGCCGAGGCCAAGGAAAAGGCAAACGCGCCTGTGGAGCGTCCCGAGGGCGTGGCGCAGATCGGCATTGATGACTTCATGAAGGTGGAGCTGCGCACCGCCAAGATCCTCGCCGCCGAGCCTGTGCCGAAGGCCAAGAAGCTGCTCAAGCTCCAGGTAGACCTGGGCTACGAGCAGAGACAGGTGGTCTCGGGTATCGCCAAGTGGTACAAGCCCGAGGATCTGATCGGCAAGAAGATCATCCTGGTCTGCAACCTCGCGCCTGCCAAGCTCTGCGGCGTGGAGTCCAACGGTATGATTTTGGCCTCCGGGGAAGAGGACGTGCGGGTCGTATTCCTGCATCCCGATACCCGACTCGGAGAAAGAGTCAGATAAATTGCAGAATGCAGAATGAAAGAACGGGGACGTGCCTGCGGGCGCGTTCCTGTTTTTTGGGTTGCTTCGCTTTTGGCTTCCTCCGCCGCGAGACTGACCGGACATGACCGCGCTCCCCGCCCGTTTCGAGGGCGGAAGATACGATGGGGTATGGTACGGTATGCTTGGATGCGGTAGGATACGGTGGGATACGATTGAGATACGATGAGATATGATTTGATAGGGTAGGGAAAAACGGTGACCGAACCTTGTAGCGAGCTTGTACCGAAACGGTCGCGTCGATTATAGCGAACTCGTATCGTCTCTCCCGAAGGCAATGTCCTGTAGCCAGTTCGGATCGGCCTGCAGAGCCGCCGCCTCGGCGTCGAACCGCGTCTTGAGCCGCAGGTAGTCCGTAAAGGACACGGACTGGAGCTGCTCGGGGGTCATAGGCCCCGCGAAGGGCTTTTCGGCAGGAGGATTTTCGGTTGTGTCATCAGGCTTTTTGTGGGTTGGCGCACCGCCCAGCTTGCCGTTCTCGACGTTGGTTTTGGAGCGCTTGAGCTGGGCGGCGAAGATGGATTGCAGGGAGCCTGCGTGCCCCTCCAAGGCGGGCGGCTCGATGCCGTCGCGGGCGTAGTTCCGCAGGTTTTTGATGACGGCCATCGCCTTTTTCGAAGGTAAGCTTTCCAGCGCGTCGATCCAATCATAATACAAGTAAAATCCGGGGTATTTTTTTGCCATTTTTTTCTCCTTTTTTGTTTTTTTGCGAGTTTTTCTCTCTTGTGTAATATATTATATCACAAAGGTCAAAAAAAGTAAACCCCACTTTTGAAAAATTTTATTCTTCCGCGAAAAAGCCTTCGTGCGTCACGCAGATTCGCCGTGAAACCCGCGTGAAACCCGCGTGAAACGCGCGTAAAACGCGCGTAAAACGCACAAATATTCCACAAAATTCCCAAAACACCTTGACAAAATCTATACAAAATAGTATAATATATCTTGTATGGGCTCCGAACCATCAAAATTTTGAAAGAATGAGGAAAAAGTTATGGCTACCCAGATTTCTGCTCACATTACCGAGGTCTATGAGAAGATTAAAGACAACATCGGTAAAGTCATTGTCGGTAAATCCGACACCATCGATATGTTGATCGTCTCCATGCTCTGCGGAGGTCATGTCTTGCTTGAGGACGTGCCCGGAACCGGTAAGACTGTGCTGATCAAGTCGTTGGCTGCGTCGGTGTCTTGCGAGTATAAGCGTATTCAGTTTACGCCCGACCTGCTCCCTTCTGATATCACCGGTGTTAACTTCTTCAACATGAAGAAGTCTGAGTTCGAGTTTGTTCCCGGCCCCATCTTTGCCAACATCGTTCTGGCGGACGAGATCAACCGCGCAACCCCTAAGACCCAGTCCGGTCTTCTGGAGTGTATGGAGGAGATCCAGGCGACCATCGACGGTAAGACCTTCAAGCTGGCACAGCCCTTCATGGTTATTGCAACCCAGAACCCCGTTGAGTCCATGGGTACCTTCCCCCTGCCCGAGGCGCAGCTTGACCGTTTCCTCATGAAGGGTAAGATGGACTATCCCAACCACTCCGAGGGCGTGGATATTCTGGCTCGTTTCGACAAGTCCTCTCCGCTGGAGACGTTGCAGCCTGTGGTTACCGCCGAAGAGCTGGTTAAGGCCATTGCTGAACTGCCCAAGGTATACATTTGCCGCGAGATGATGAGCTACATTACCTCCATCATCGAAAAGACCCGTACCTATCCCAAGGTTCTTCTGGGTGTATCTCCCCGTGGCGCCCTCTCGCTCATGAAGGCGTCCAAGGGCTACGCCGCGATCGCCGGCCGTAACTATGTCACGCCTGACGACGTCAAGCGCGCCGCCCACCCCGTGCTGGATCACCGTCTGACGCTGGAGAATGCCGCCAGAATCAAGAAGAACGCCGCTTACGAGATCATCGACGATATTCTCGGTATGGTAACCGTACCCACCGAGGCTGTGTTTGAGGAGCGCTGATATGCTCAATACCTACATACCCTTCCTGACCCTCTTGACGGGCGGATCGGTGGTCGGTTCGCCCGCAGAGGCGGTATTAAACGGTGTGCTGAATTTCATTCAATCCCCGGCTTTCTTCATCATCTTAGCGATCCTCGTGCTCCTGCTGGTTGCCTGGATCCTGCTTCGAATCTACGGCTCCATGCGCGCCGCGCGTTTGAATCGTATCGTCTACGAGCGCCACTTCTCGGAAGAGGGCGTTTATGAGGGGGAGGAAGTAGAGCTGATCGAGATCATCCGAAATCCGGGCGCATTCCCGCTGTTGGGCGTGGATATCGAGTCCTACTTCTTCAACGAGCTGGAGCTTGAGGAATACGAATCCGACGGATCGAGCACCATGCAGTACTGTATCAGCCGTTTCAATCTGTGGCCGTATATGCAGATCAAGAGAACCCACCGGATCACTGCCAAGCAAAGAGGCCATTACAAGCTTCAAATTGCCACGATCTACGCCAAAAAAGGCCCCATCCCTGTGGAGGCGCCTGCCGAGCTGTATGTATACCCCAAGGCAATCCCGCTGAATCTGCCTGTTATTGCCGTGGGACGGATGCAGGGTGATTTCGTTTCCAACCGCCCCCTGTTCCAAAACCCCTTCTCTCTGGCCGGTATCCGCGATTACCGATTCGGCGACTCGGTGTCCCAGATCAACTTTAAGGCGTCGGCCAAGGTGCCTATGTCGGGCTCATCCTCGTCGCCCTTGAAGGTCAACGCCAGAGATTACTGCGCATCCCGCAGACTCATGATCTATATGGACTTCCACCTGCCCATGGGCAGTAAGATCGACGGTAAGGAGTACAATAAGCGCGCCGAGCGAGGACTTTCCTTCTGCGCGGCGTTGGTGCGCGACGCGATCTACGGCGGCTTCGCCGTGGGCTTTGCCGCGAACTGTAAGGCGATCGACGGTGAGATGTCCTCCCGGTTCCCTTGTGAAAGCTCGGATTCCCAGCTCATGGCGATCATGAAGGAAATGGCGCGTATGAACCCTACCGACGGCGCTTCCTTTGCCTCCCTGCTGGAGGCGGATATCCGCGACGGTATGCGTGATACGGAAATCATTATTGTCGCCTTTGATCATAACGAAGACGTGCTGGATCGTATCGCTACTTTGGAGCAGTTCGGTAACTCGGTACAGACCATAATTCTGGAAGAGGAGGCTGACGAAGATGGCAACGAATGATAAGAACATCCGGTTGACCGAAAGCGAGCTGAATGCCCGCTATACGAAGGCCGCCTATCAGTTCGCCCAAGCCAAGAACTGGCGTGAGTATCTTGAGTTGGCCGATGAATTCCGCTTTTTGGATACCTATAAGGACTCCGCCGCCAAGTATCAGCAGTGCGTAAAAGCCGCCTCCGCTCCTGCGTACCGCGAGATCACGGACATGATCCGCACCAAAGGAACCGAGGTCACCGCGCAGGAGTATCGCGATGCCGCCCGCATCATGCAGATCATTCAGGATTATCAGGATGCCCGCGAGGTCATGCGTGTGTACACCATCAAGGCCAATTCTTTGACCTATGATGAGGCGATGGGGCTCCTTCTGAACCACGATGCAACCACCGAGGATCTGGGGCAGGGCGTGGAAATGCTCAAGACCATCAAGTCCTTCAAGAACAGCCGCGAGATGATCGAGCGCTTCGAAAAGTACTATTTCGAGCGTATGTACGCCGAGGCCTCCCATCTCATGAAAACGGGACACGTGTTCTCCGAGTTCGATGAGGCGGCCGAGATGTTCGAGAAGATCTCGGCTTACTCGGATGCGGCGCAGCAAGCGGCCGCCTGCCGTAAGCAGGCGAACAAGCTCCGCCCCAAAGAAAAGAAGAAGAAGGAAGAGCCCGTTGCCGGCGGCGACGAGGTGGTGAAGGTCACCCGTAAGGACGCTAAGGCGGGAAGCAAGACCGAGGGAGACGGAGCCGAGCAACCTGTCAAGCGCCGTCGCCGCGCGGTGGATGACGAGACCCGCAACACCCTTGTAGAGGTTTGGCGCACCATTGATAAACGCCGTATGCTGGAGTTTATCCTGTGGATCTTCCTTTTGGCGGGCGATCTGGCCGCTTCTATGACGATTCCGAATATTCAAACGGATTTCTTCGTGAAGCACCAGAATACGGTTCGGTTCATTACCTTGCTCCTGGCAATCTTTATTATCGCCATGGCCTGTCGGGCGTTCCTGCGGATGCTCACCGCCAGTATGCGGAAAAAACTGGGGCAGGCTGCCCTCCGCTTTGCAAAGCGTTTGGTCGCCCCTGTGGTCAAGGTTGTCAACAAGCTGTTGCTCTCCATTGGTATCGATCTCTCCCGCCGCAACCGCCTGGGAGGCAAGGACGAGCGTTCCTTTGTCTTTGACGACAGCGAGAAGGTCAAGAAAACCAAGAAAAAGCTTAAAAACGACCTCAAATGGGTGGAGCAGACCGACAACGCCGCCCGCGTGCGCTTTATTTTCATTGACTACATGATCCGCAAGATCCGTGGCGGTTACTTTATGAAGCGTTGCATGACTCCTGCCGAGATCGGTAAGGAGGTTGCGCTGGAGGATGACGAGAAAGCTTTGTTCGCGGCCTATGATAAGGCTCGCTATGCGGGTCAGATGGGACGTGAGGAGATTTCCGATTCCTTGGTCGGCGAGCTTCAGATGATCAACCGCAAGCGGAATCAGTAAGAAGACCGATTCCCGTTTTATGACCCCAAGCGGGGCGCGAGTTTGTGCCGCGCCCCGCTTTTATTATGAAACAAGGAGAAAAAATCATGCAGAAGTATCTGATCAATCCGAATCAAAAAGTCAGCCGCATCCGTAAGGATATCTACGGATGCTTCTCCGAGCATCTCGGACGTTGTATTTATGAGGGAACCTTTGTCGGCGAGGATTCTCCGATTTCGAACGTCAAGGGTATGCGCACCGACATTGTAAACGCCCTTAAGGATATGGGACTCCCTGCCATTCGCTGGCCGGGTGGTTGCTTTGCCGATGAGTACCATTGGAAGGACGGTATCGGCCCCAAGGAGAACCGCAAGCGTATGATCAACACCCACTGGGGCGGTGTCGTGGAGGATAACTCCTTCGGTACCCATGAGTTTTTTGAGCTTTGCGGCCAGCTTGGCTGTGACCCCTACATCTGCGGCAACGTGGGTTCGGGTACGGTGCAGGAGATGAGCGAGTGGGTGGAGTATATGACCTCGGGCGCCACCTCTCCCATGGCAGACCTCCGCCGCGCTAATGGCCGTGAGGAGCCCTGGCCTCTCCGCTACTTCGGCGTGGGCAACGAGAACTGGGGTTGCGGCGGCAACATGACGGCTGAATTTTACGCAGATCAGTATAAACGCTACGCCACCTACATCCGCAACTACGGCAACGTCCCCCGTCCCTACCGCATCGCCGGCGGCGCCAACGCCTTTGACTACCACTGGACAGAGGTTCTCATGTCCCGCGCCTGCAACCAAATGGACGGCCTCTCCCTCCACTACTACTCTTGGGCAAACCACACGACGGCGCTGGATTTCGACGAGAACGGCTACTACGACGTCATCCGCAAGGCCTTCCGTATGGAGGAGCTGGTCACACGTCACGGCGAGATCATGAACCGCTACGATCCCGACAAGCGAGTTGGGCTCATCGTGGATGAGTGGGGTACCTGGTATAAGGTGGAGGAGGGAACCAACCCCGGCTTCCTCTACCAGCAAAGCTCCATGCGGGACGCTATGGTGGCGGCTCTGACCCTCAACGTGTTCAACAAGCA
>JAZQXS010000007.1:0-5596 GCA_045633025.1 Eubacteriales bacterium
ATCCCCCCATGCAACCATTGACAAAGGAGATTCCTTGATCCGTCATCGATATATCCAGGAACCAGGATACCTGTTTCAAATTGATAATGCTCATCTGTCTGTCGTCCTCCCAAGATTGAGATTATTGGGAACCTCTAAAAATTAGTTCCCAGCATTAAATTTTGCGATTCAACAGCGAGAAATGAAATCATAGCGGCGAATCGCATTCCTGCCTCGAATTTCACTTATTATCGGGGATGGAAGCCCCGGGATTGCGGGCGTTTCCCACCAAAGGGTACAGTTATCCTACCTTGTTCTGCCTCTATTATATCATATTTTGTTGGTTATTGCAATAGATGGGGAATTTTTAGAGGTTCCCTGTATAAACTCCCTTCGAAATGTTTTGTCTATGGGGACCTGGAAAAATTGGTTCCCGGCATGAAATTCAGCGATGATTTAATGACGGGGTCCGACGTCGCTGACGTCAATGGGCTCAAACCCCATATCCCACGCGGGAGAGTTTTCGGGAAGCGTGAAGTCCCCATTGTGCGGGTCTGCGAAGAGGGGATCCGCGACCACCGCATTTTTGTAGAATCCCTTCTTCGCAAGCTGCTTGGAGCTTGTCTTGATCGCGTACTTGAGACGGCTTTCCATACCTTCAAATCTTTCAAACGTATCCTTTTGGCTGATCACGCCCCCGTCCAGCCCATAGTCCCACATCAGATTCGAGTCATCCGTAAAACTATCATCGCCATTGGAGAAATAAATCGGCGCATAGTCATTGATCAAGATATTTCTTTCGAGATGGAAGGAAACGTGATCTTCAACCTTGCCTAATTTCACACATCCATTCTTGCCGAAGGCGAAAATATTATTTCTTACGATATTATTCGCGCCATAATGGTGGTGGTACACCGAATCGGAGCAGTTGTAGCCGATGTTCTTTTCGATCAGGATACCGGAAGATCCCTCGTCGGTATAGTAGGCCCAGCCGCCGTATCCGAATTCATAGGTTTGAATATCGTGGATCAGATTTTCGCGGAGAACGGTTCCGGGCTGAACACCGAGGCTGTATATACCGCCCATATCCGAAAGAAGACCTTGGCCTATGTGATGGATATGGTTCTTTTCCACGAGAAGATTCGAGGTAGCGTGATCGCCGTAGCCCCAGATCCAACCGATGGACATACCCGAGTAGTAGCCGTCGGAAATCTCATTATGCGAAATGGTACAGTCGTGAGCATATTGGACCAAAACACCGATGGCGGACCGGAACACCCGACCGTACCCGTTGATGCTGCAATCGGTAATGGTAATGTCGTGAGGGACCACCTCCGTCACAGGAACGGCATTCACGCCCGTGATCCGGAAGCCTCCTGCCCCGATATCCGACACAGAGCAGTGGTCAAAAGTCACGTAACTCACGCCGGTTGTGATCTCAACGGCGTAATTACCGATATGGTCAAAGGTGCAATTTTCAAACGTGATGTACGAGCTGTTGGAGAGGCGAATGGCGGCGGAAACGTCGGAGGCCGCCTGCGGTGCACTACGGGCGACGTTATTCCAATCACTGCCCACAAATCCCACGTTTTTCAAGGTAAGGGCGTTTTTTTCGGGGGTTCCGTTCATGCCGTCAATCACCAGTAACGTGTCAATGGTGGATGCGAATATGGTGAAGTCTTCGATATCATCATCCGCATACGGGATATAATAGAGCTTCCCGCTCTCCCTGTCATCATAGACTTCTCCGGGCGCATTCAGATATTCATATACGTTATCCAGGAAATATCTGCCCCCCACTCTTCCCGCCGATCCATAATTGTCCACCAGATGCATCCAGGAGGCGGTTGTAAATTCCATCAGGTTTCTTTCGTGGTCAACGGCCTTTACCGTCAGCTTTTCATCATTCCAGAAGTGGAACATGCACATCTGAATGTCACCTATGCGGGTCAGATTCTCCGGTATATCGCCCTCAAAGAAGTAGAACGCATCATTCGTAATATTCTCACCGCCGGAAAAGACATAATCCGCACAATTCAGCTTGTCCCGGTTTTCATTGGTCACAAACTCATTTTGCAAAAAGCCCTCCTCCGGATAACGGGGACGCTGGAGTCTTTCATAGTCCGCGCTGAAGAACTGGTGAGAATAAACCGTTTCGCCGCCCAGCGTGGGCATATCGGCCACCCAAGCCTTGACGCCGTTCACTTGCGTTTCCGTAAAGTTGGTAACGGGCAACCAGGCGCCGACAATGGCCTTTTCCTCGTCCTCGCAGATCATTTCCAGGGATGCCCCGCCGAAGTCCTCCCTGCTCAGAACCAGGGTTTCGGTCAAGGAGTAATCCCCAGCGCCGAATTTCAGCGTGATATGTTCAGCCCCCGCCAAGCCCAGCTCTTTTGCCTTCGCGATGGCATCCAGAATGTCCCCGTAGGGCTTCGTCTTCGTACCGTTGCCGTTTTCCGCACCTGCTTCCAGGTAGATCACGGGGTTGACAGGATCCATGACTTCCTCAGACTCCAAGGTCTCCGCGGCGTTTGACGAGTCCGCAGGAGCCGCCGGGCCCACTTTTTCGGTGCATGATACCATCCCCAAGGTCGCCGCGGCGATACCGAGGGCAACGATCATTTTTTTCAAATTCATCTGAAACCTCCTATTTGAGGGAACCTCTAAAAATTAGTTCCCCGTATTAAATTCTGCGACTCAACAGCTAAAAATGAAATATGAGCGGCGAATCGCATTCCTGCCTCGAATTTCATGTATTGCTTGGGGTTGGAAGCCCCGAAATTGCGGGCGTTTCCCGCAAAAGAGTACAGTTATCCTACCTTGTTCTGCCTCTATTTATATCATATTTTGCTGTTTATTGCAATAGATGGGGATTTTTTAGAGGTTCCCTTATGCCATAATATGAGAACGCCGGCAGACTTTAAAATTCTGTCGGCGTTAATTATTTGTTTACCGTGTAGCAAATACGTCTTGGACCGCCCTTGACACCGGTCCCTACAAGAAGAATGCAAACATCCTTATAAGACGCCCGCTTGGCAAGGTGCTTTTTTCATGCAATCACACTCTCCCCACCGGTATCCAGACCCGCATCTGATTCAGCCCGCGGTTGCCCCACATGAAATAGGGGATGAGCTTTACGGTACGGTGCTCCTGCCGATACCCGTCGCAGAAGAACAGGGCATCGGGGTCATCGGCCACCAAGGCGGTTCCCTCGGCGGTGACCGTGTAGACCGCCCCCAGATCCTCCGCCGCAGGGGCAAAGCCGCCGATCTCTGCGGGGGTCTCGGTGTTCCGGTGCAGACGGGAGCCATCCACCGTGAAGCTGAATACTTCCCCGCCGTTGTCGGCTCCCTCGGCGCAGTAGACCACGGGTCCCACCGTCACGGCACCCAGGCCGCTGTCACGAGCCACGCGGATGTTGGCGCGGTTGAGTCTGGGGGTCATATCCAGCTTGACTGTGATGACGTCCCCCGCCTTGGCGGTCAGGTAGTAGTAGCCGTTACGATATTCGCCGGGGGCGGATACCGTGTAATTTTTGGCCGTAAAATCGGGAATATGGATGGCCATGGGAGTCTCTCCCTCCCGGACGGTATAGGTCACGGTGTCCCCGAAGGGGTAGTCGGTCTCGGCGGTGATGCGCACCTCGGGCAGGGTCAGCTCTCCCGCCGCAAAGAGGTTGGCGTAGAGCACGCCATCCTCCACGTCCCAGATATACTTGGAGACCGAGGTCATCAGCCGCGCCGCGTTGGGAGGACAGCAGGCGCACCCGAACCAACCGGGCCGCTGGGGACGGACATGACCGTGTGTGGGAATGCACCCCGACACATCGGGCACCACCTCCAAAGGATTGACGTAGAAGAACTTGGTGCCGTCCAGCTCGATGCCCGCCAGCACCGTATTGTAGAGCGCACGCTCCATAACGTCGGCGATGCGCCCCTCGCGGCGGAGCTTCAGAAGCTTGGAGGCAAAGAAGATGAGACCGATGGAGGCGCAGGTCTCGGCGTAGACGGTGTCGTTGGGCAGGTCGTAATCCTTGGTGAACGCCTCACCGTGACAGATGGAACCGATGCCGCCCGTGATGTACATCCGTCGCTTGGCAATGCTGTCGAACAGGCGGAAGCAGGCCTCGGTCAGAGCAGGCTCCCCCGTGGCCGCCGCAATGTCGGCCATGGCGGTGTAGAGATAGACCGCACGCACCGAATGCCCCACGGCATCGGGCTGCTCGCGGACGGGCAGATGGCTCTGCTGGTACTCGCGGTTCTGCGGGTTGTTGCCCCATACCTGCCAGTCCCGTCGCTCCCGTTCCTTGACGTAGAAGTCGGCATCCACACCGCGCACGTTGACCAGGTGCTCCGAAAGCTCCCTGTACTTGTCGTTCCCCGTGGCGTGCCACAGGCGCATAAGTGCCAGCTCGATCTCGGGGTGGCCGGGGTAGCCCTCCGCGCCCTCGGTGATGAAGTGCCGATAGAGCAGGTCGGCGTTCTTTTCCATGACGGCCAACAGCTTTCGATTGCCCGTCGCCTCGTAGAGCGCCACAGCCGCCTCGGTCATGTGGCCCATGCAGTAAAGCTCGTGGCCCTCCAGCAGGTTGGTGAATTTCCGATCGGGGCGCATGAGGGTAAAGTAGGTATCCAGATAGCCGTCCGCCTCCTGAGCCTCGGCAATGAGGTCGCAGAGGGTGTCGATCCGCGCCTCCAGCTCAGCGTCCGGCTTGATGAGCAGGGAGTAGGCCGCCGCCTCCAACCACTTGGCTACATCGCTGTCCTGGAAGATCATGCCGCCAAATTCGCCGTCCTCGGCCTTCTTACAGCCGTTTTTCAGCAGGTAGGCGGCGTTTTCGAAGTTCTTGACCGCGTGACTGGGCGGAACCCCCTCCTGCCTGTCCCGCAGGACCGACTCCTGAAAGGGGATGACGGTATCGCACAGCAGCCTTGCGTAACGGGCAAACAGCCCGTGGGATAACGTAAACTCTCGGATCATGACGGACTCCTTTCAGAATACGGGAACCTCAATGGACTCGCCGTTCCGCATGGCTGACTCGTGGGCGCAAATACCCGCAGCCGTAATATTGCCGCCCAGCACCTCGTCGATCCAGGGCTTTCTCTCCTCGATGATGCTCATCACGAACTCGTGCACCAGGTGGGGGTGCGAGCCGTGGTGGCCGCCGCCCGCACCCTTCTTGAGGGAATCCTGCGGATTCAGCGGGTCAAAGTTTCCGCCCACCGTGAACCATTGCAACGGCTCGGGCAGGGATTCGTAGAAGTTGGGCATCTCCACCTGACTGAACGTAGTGTGCCTGCCGCGGCCTCCGAACTGGCCAAGCTCACCGAGCTCGGTGACGTAGGGGCTGTCGCCGTCGCAGAGTCCCCACTCGAAGGATTTTTTGGAGCCATAGACGAACATACCCTCCTGGTACATCCGCGCGGTCTCGAACAGGGTGCGAGTCGCCTCGCCCTTAAGGCCGTTCTCAAACTCGAAGAGCGCGCTCTCCACGGGGTAAGGATTGCCGTACTGCTCATGCTTGGCCTCATCCATGGAGCCGGAGCCGAAGCAGACCACTCGCTTGATGCGAGAGCCGGACAGCGCCACCATGGGGCCGATGGCGTGGGTGCCGTAC
>JAZQXS010000008.1:0-3542 GCA_045633025.1 Eubacteriales bacterium
CTACGTCCCTAACAATCCCCTCCCGCCCGAGCGCGACGAACGCTTCGCCGACGTGCTTCTCTACTACAAGCCCGACGTCGTGGGCGTACAGGAGGCCAATCTGGCTTGGCACGAAAGCTTTGATATGCTCTTTGGCGCAAGCGAATCCTACCTTCCCGCCTGTCGCTACCATGACGGCACCCATACCGCCCAGACCACTTTCCTCTACAACCCGCAGACGGTCAAGCTCGTGGAGGAATATGTGGTCCACTACACCGATTGGGAGGACAGCGACATCCGCGTGGTGTCCATCGCTGTCTTTGAGACGCTGGCTGATGGAAAGCGCTTCGTCATGACCAACACCCACCCCGCCCCCCATGCCGAGTACTACAGCGGCCACATGATAGAGCTGAACCGCATTCTGACCGATGAGCTGGCCAAGTACGAGGGCCTGCCCGTCCTCATGACGGGTGACTTTAACACCCGCGAATACCAGGGAGAATACAACACTCTCATGATCACCCAGAATGTGCGGGATGCCCGCTACGACGAGGGCGTGGAGCTGGTTCGCGACGTTTGCACCTATACCAGCCTCCCCAGCGGCGAGGCCATCGGAGGCACCATCAACCAAGCCAATAACAACAACATCGACCATATCTTCATCAACAGCCATGCGGACGCCAAGCTCTTCAACGTCATCGCCGACCACGGCGTGGAATATATTTCCGACCACCTGCCCATCTATGCGGATCTTTCGCTGAAATAACGGAAGCGTTTTTCGGGCAAGCCAAAAATAGGGAGGATTTTTCCCTAAAAAAACTGATTTTGGATAAGTATCGCGCAGCCCTCGCATGATGAAACCCCGACAGATTTTTGAACCGATCTGTCGGGGTGATCATTTTTTATTCCTCATTCATTGCGGAAATAAACGTCTCTAAATTCGTGCTGTGATTATATTTGACCGAGGCTTTTTTATCTTTTTCGAGAATAACAGAGGAAAGATCAATGTTATTGATCGCCGCTATGGCAACGATATAGTGAATCATGTCTGCAAGCTCAGTTCCAAGTTCCTTTTGTAAATCAACATCCATCGCCTTTTTGCTTCCCGACCTCATGTTAATAACTTCGGCAACCTCTCCGATTTCCTCGACCAACTTCAAGAAAAGTCCCTGTTCATTTGCCCAACCACCGTATCGGTCAAGCAAATATTTTTCTAACACATCAATTGTAATTTCCATTTTCTTTCTCCTATATCGTCGATTTCGCCTTTGTATTACAGCGCGGCAAGCAAAGCCCGCCCCCCTTATTTTTGTAGGGCGTAGGCTTGTCTCCCACCGCGTTGTTCGCGCGGGAGCAAGCCCTCTCACTACGGTGTAGGCGCATTATAGCACAAATCGGCAGAGAAAACAATATCTCTGCCGAAAATTGTGCATTGCGGGCCGACGAGGGCGCCGATCCCTACAATTAGTCATCTTTTTTATGAAAAGGAGCGCAACGGACTCCTTTTTTCTTCACACATCCCGTCTTCCCTCGAGCGCGCGGAACAGCGTAACCTCATCCGCATACTCGATATCGGCGCCCACCGAAATACCAAAGGCCAACCGCGTGACCTTGATATCCAGCGGCCGCAGAAGATGGGCAATATACATGGCCGTCGTCTCTCCCTCCACGTCGCCGCCCGTAGCCACGATCACCTCACGTACCTCTCCGTCCTTGACCCGATCCAAAAGCTCCTTGATTCGAATCTTATCCGGAGTGATCCCGCTCAGAGGGGACAGGAGCCCGTGCAGTACGTGGTAGGTTCCGCGATATTCCCGCACCCGTTCCATGGCGATGACGGTTTTGGCATCCGCCACCACGCAGATCACACTATGATCCCGCGTATCATCATCGCAAACGTAGCACCGTGGGCGATCGGTCAGATTCTGGCACACGGGACACAGATGGATCCTCTCCTTGGCATCCACGATGGCGCGGGCAAAATCAGCGGCGTCCTCATCGGACATATCCAGTACGGAAAAGGCCATCCGAAGCGCACTTTTCCGCCCGACACCGCCCAGCTTTCCGAACTGCTCGGCTAAATTTTGCAGGGATTCGATATATTCCGCCATATCAGAACAATCCGGGCATGTTCACAGAGCCCGTGATCTTCTCCATCTCCTTGGCGTTGGTATCCTCCACGCGCTTGATGGCCTCGTTTACACCGGCCACCAGGATATCCTGCAGGGTCTCCACGTCGTCGGGATCCACCACCTCGGGATCAATATTGATAGACAGCACCTCTTTTTTGCCGTTGATGGTCACGGTAACCACGCCGCCGCCCGCCTTGATCTCATACTCGCGCGCATCCAGCTCCTCCTGCTTGGCCGCCATGTCCTCCTGCATCTTCTGTGCCTGACGGATCATAGCCTGCATATTCTGGGCTCCGCCGCCCACGCCCTTAGGTAAATTTGCTCTCATGATTATTCTCCTATTCAATTCATTTTTTATTTGATTTTCTGACTGAGTCAGACAAAAGCACAGTATGGCTTACGGCTCCTCCGCCGCCTCGATGATCAGATCGATGAGGGCGCCGTCTGCCTTGGCCTCGTTCTCTACCTCATAGAGAATATCCGCGCCGTCCAGCTTACGCCCCAGGCATACAGACAGAGCCGCCCGAAGCGCCTCAGGCGCCCCTTCTCGGGATACCATGGAGCGCACGAAATCGCTGTCCAGCTTGATGACCACACGGCCGTCTTCCGTCGTATAGGCTTTCGCCGAAACCAGGAAGGACGCCGCCATACGGCTGGTATCCCGCACCCGATCCACGGCCTCCGTCCAGGTTTTTATGGGACGAAGAACCCGCTTCGTATCCACCGTAGCCGAAATATGCGCCGGTTTCGCAGGCGGTGTCTGTCTGCCGGCCGTCGGCGCTTGCGTCACACCGGGAGTCTGCGCGGCATGGGCGTCCGACACGGTGGGAGGCGGTGCCGATTCAAAGAGATCGACAGGAGGCTCCCACATTTCCGGCGGAGGCATCTCCTCCGAAGGCTCCATAGCGGGCAGACCGGCCGAAAGCGTCTCGTTCGCCATCGAGCCAACCGCCAAGGGCGCAACCGCAGGAGCAGGAACGCCCGTCAAAAGCTGTTCTTCCACGCGGGACAAGCGAGTCAGCACAGCCTCCACGGAGGTATCCAATGCGGGATCGCAAAGGCGAACCAGCGTGATCTCGGCGACCGTCCGCTTCACCGCATAGGATTTCTGCATGGCAAACAGCGCATCCTCCAAAAGACCGATGTGGAACAGCAGGGTCTCCTTGGTAAAACGCGACGCCGCGTTTTGCAGGGCAACGTGCTCGCTGTCGGTCAGATCCAGATATTTCACCGGATCGCGGGTGGTTTTGGCCACCAGCATATCCCGATAATACCCGATAAGCTCCTGCCAGAATACGGCAGGGTCACGGGAAGCCGACACCATCTCGTCCACGATGTCGAAAAGCGTATCGAAATCCTTGCTCGCAATCGCGCCGATGACCCGCGCGACCCCCTCCCGTCCCGTAGTACCTACGGTGCGCGTCACCAATT
>JAZQXS010000009.1:0-12865 GCA_045633025.1 Eubacteriales bacterium
ATCCCCCCATGCAACCATTGACAAAGGAGATTCCTTGATCCGTCATCGATATATCCAGGAACCAGGATACCTGTTTCAAATTGATAATGCTCATCTGTCTGTCGTCCTCCCAAGATTGAGATTATTGGGAACCTCTAAAAAATAGTTCCCAGCATTAAATTTTGCGATTCAACAGCGAAAAAATGAAATCAGAGCGGCGAATCGCATTCCTTCCTCGATTTTCACGTACATATCGGGGTTGGAAGCCCCGATATTGCGGGCGTTTCCCGCAAAAGGGTACAGTTATCCTACCTTGTTCTGCCTCTATTATATCATATTTTGTTGGTTATTGCAATAGATGGGGAATTTTTAGAGGTTCCCTAAATAGATTTTCGTAGGGGCGACCTGTGGTCGCCCGCTATAAAACATTTATGTATCAAGTGTTTTCGGGCGAACACAGTTCGCCCCTACGGAGTAACCATGAATAAATTATCGATTTCCCGGAGGGAGCCTTGGGATTCGTGCCAACTCCCCGACAAACCCAAATTTGAAAGTTTTACAATCGATTATTAACCATTCATTCGGTACTGTGCAGAGCCCCTCTCACGTCGAGGGCTCGCAGTCCAGCGTCTGGCCGGCCTCGGTGCGGTAGGTATGATCCTTCCCGTTCACCCGAACGGTCACGTCCCCGCCCTTGGCGGAGTACAGCGAGAAGCGAACCACCCGTCCGCTCTCCCAGGTGATATCGACCCGATATCCGCCCCGGGCGCACAGCCCGGAGACCTTTCCGGAGGCCCAGGCCGGATCGGAGGGCAGGGCAGGCAGCAGTACGATCCTTCGGTCGTGGCTGGCCAGCAGCATTTCCGCGACTCCGTTCACACTGCCGAAGTTTGCATCGATCTGGAACAGGGAGGGGTTATTGAACAGATTGGACATCGTGAATCGGGCAACCATGGCCTTCAGATGCTCGAGACACCGATCCCCCTCCTCCAGTCTGGCAAAGAGGTTGATCAGCCATGCATTGCTCCACGGGCAACGGCTGCATTCACCGCCCGGAGCAAGCCGTCTGTTCAGGGTAGTCACGGCAGCGTCGATCAGCTCGGGGGTGCTTTCCGTGATCTGCGCAGAGGGGAATAGGGCGTACAGCGGGGAAAGGTGCCGGTGAGCCGAATCGATTTCTGCGTACTCCTCCATCCATTCCATGATCTGCCCGTATTTCCCGATACGAATGGGCGGCAGCTTTCCGCAGGCCTCGCGCAACACACCGCAAAGCGGGTCATCTCCTTGCCCGATAATCTCCAGCGCATCGGCCGTCTGGGTGAAAATGTCACGGATGATCTCGTTGTCCATGGTAGGACCGGCGCAGTTGGCGCTATCATTTCCGGTGATCGGGTCATAGAAATGGGATTCCGGGGAATTGGAGGGACAGGTGACCAGATACCCGGTTTTGGGATCCTCCACCAGGAAGTCAAGGAAGAACTTGGCCGCGCCCTTCAACACATCGATATATTCCTCCAGAACAGCTTTATCACCGGAGAAGGCGTAGTGCTCCCAGATGTGGGTACAGCACCATGCGCCTCCGGTCATGACCGCGCCCCAGGAGGCGTGCTCTCCGGGGGAGGTAAAGCCCCAGGGGGTGGTGATCGCATGACAGCACCAGCCGTCGGCGCCGTACTGGACCCGCGCCGTTCTTGCGCCGTGCTCGGACAGGAAGCGGATGTACTCGAAGTGGGGCTTGTTCAGCTCTCCCAGGCCACAGGTCTCAGAGAGCCAGTAATTCATCTGCAGGTTGATGTCAACATGGTAGTCGCCACTCCAGGGGGTGTTATAGGTATCCGCCCAGACGCCCTGCAGATTGGCCGGCAGACGGCAGTTGTAGGAGGAGGAGGCCAGCAGATACCGACCGAAATTGAAATAGGTGATCAGAAGCCCCGTATCAGAGGCTCCCTCCCCCGCCCTGCGGATCCGCTCGTCGGTCGGGATCAGACGCATGGCAGGGTCGTCTCCACACAGATCCAGCTGTACGCGCCCCATCATCTCGCCCAGAATGCCGGCGGATGCGGAGAACATCGCCTCCACGTCCGAGGCGCGGCGGATGGGGTATTTCAGCAGTTTATCCAGGCAGGCGGCATAGGGCACGGCGGGATCCCGGCACAGCTCCACGCCCACGTCCGGCTTGGGCGGCTCGTAGGTGGTTTCGGTGTCCAGCACGATGGCCAGCGCCGTCACGTCCCGGGCGATCAGGGTAGAGCCGTCTGCCTCGATCCGCCCGCCCTCGGGATACAGCTTGGCTACGGTCGCGTAAGCCATTCCGTCCCCGTCCTCGGGGTTTTCGGGGAACGTACCCGTGAGCGACAGCGTCCGCATGGCGCGGTTGGCCGCGGCAGTCGCCCGTTCACGGGTGAGCCGGCAGACCGCGGTGAAGGGCTTTTCGCATACGTAGTAGCAGACCGTGACCCCGTCGGCAAAGGAGGAGAACACGGAGCCCTTCACGGGCACCCCGTCCACCGAGAACTGGGTGGAGGCCAGGCCGCTGGCCAGATCCAGCGTCCGGCTGTAGTCGGTGATGCCTTCTCCCGCGTAGGTAAAGTCGATATGCAGCTCGCCGGCGGTCTGATAGCTACCGTACGGGCCCTCGTCTCCGCTGGTCGTGCCGCCTCCGCCGCGGCAGATCGAATAGGTATTGGCCAAGATCTCGCTTTTCACCAGATCGCCGTCAAATATGGCCTTGCGGATCTCCCCCAGCATGGGAGGGCAGTTCGGATTGTCCGCGTACGGGTCATAATGTCCGCTCCACAGCGTTTCCTCGTTGAGCTGAACCGTCTCGTGCAGGGGATCGCCGTACACGACCGCCCCCAGCCTTCCGTTACCGATGGGAAGTCCCTCCAGCCAGCATGAGGCCGGCTCCTTGTAAAACAGCTTCATATTCATAGTTTTCGATTCCTTTCCTTTTTCGTTTCATTTTCACGCCGAGGGTCCGGCAATCTTACCCCCGCCAGGTATTCTCGATCTCTTCCCGAACGATCTCCACGGCGCGGCGAGGCTTGTTCAGATTTCCGTTGAGCGTGTACACGTCCCGGAACGTGATTTCCAAGGGACATCCCTCCGCAGCGCGCATGGTCGTGCGGATATGCTCCCGGAACGAGGCCTCGTCCAGCTCCCGATCCGTTCCACCCACAAACAGGGGGGAGGGCTTGCGATGATAGATGATCCCCGTTCCGCGGAGAGCCGCTCCCATGTACTCCTCGTCGCACCAGGGAGAGATGGAGATCCTGTAGAGATTATCCAGTGTAGACAGGGATTTTTCCCAGAAGGAATGGACCGGCTCACAGCAGCCGTAGGCCAGTCTGCCGAACAGCGCCGCGATCTTCTTGTAGGCTGGGAAGATCATTTCGTGGAACATAGTCGCGTTTTTTCGTCCAACGGGCATCGACGTCCTTTTGCGCCATTTTGTGCGGATTCTTCTTCCATTCCTCGGGAATTTCGCCGTTTTTGATCTTCTCATTCTCGTCACGGCTGTTCCGCTGGCGGGGGGCATCCACAAACGTAGCATCGACGAGTGTGCCCTTATGAGTGATGATCCCGCGCTCCTCCAGCATCCGATTGAACTGCGAAAACAACTGGTCAATAATACCAGCCTTCGTTAGCGTATCCTTGAATAATCAAATCGTCTTTGCATCCGGAACTTTATCATCCAAGCCGAGACCAAGAAAGCGCATGAAACTCATGCGGTCATTGATCTATAATAAATTATAGCATTTTCCAGTAAATATTTCAATAGCAAAACAGATTATTCACCAAGGATTTCCTCCCAGAAATTTACACTTTCTTCGCGCAACAATTCATCCAGCATCTCAACCTGCTTTTCCGTAAATCCATACTCAACCGCAATCTCATTCGCGCTCATATTGTTCGTTACCACTATCAGAACAATCAAAGTGACTTCTTCCTGAACCACCACAAGATTCCCGTCGGCATCGGTCTCATACCTCGTCACGGTAGAGATCTTTGATTCGGTGCGCACAGAAATCGAGTTCATATCCCAAAAGATCTCCCGAAGGATCTCTGCCTTATCTTCATCGAATGTAGCTACCTCTTGGAGATCATCCCCAAAATTGAGTTTTACCGCATAGACCGCGAACACCTCACTCCACGGAGCCGGCTCCCCTTCATAGTTGAGAATATCATAATCTTGCTCAGCAATCAGTTCCGCTTGCCTTTGATGATATTCCCGCTCTAAATCTGCTTTTACGCTGTGTATGGTCATTCCTCCGTCCTCGCTCGGTGTAAACACCGCATAAACGGAGCCGACCACAAGGCCGATCAGAACCATGATGACGATAATCAAGACCGCGATCCAACTGCCTGCTACAATCGCAGCCACTATACCCTTTGCCGTTGCTACGACGGCTTTGCCCGCCTTAATCACCGCTTTGACCGCAACCTTTGCGTATTTCACCGCCGAGGTTGCGGCTTTTTTCATGGCTTGCGCGGCTTTAGCGGAGGCTTTTGCCGTAGTAGTGCTTCCCTTCGCGGTTGTCCTGGCTCCGCCTGCGGTGCTTTTGATTCGGTTCGATGCAGGGGGCAGAGCTTGCCTCTGCTACGGAGGCAGGGATTTCATTTTTGGGTTTGACTTGCGCTTTGGAGGACGACTCCTCCGCTTCTTCAGATTTTTTCCCGTCTCACGAAGCCCCCATTGACCGATCTTCCCGATACCCGTTACCGCCGTCCGAGCTACAAGCGCCTCCTTGTCTTGCAATTCGTTCCCCGCGTAATCGGTTCCCGATTCATACCCGGCATTCTGTGTCTGCTCCGCAGAATCACGGATCGCGGATAGCAAGCATCCTTGATGCGTTTCGGCTCGTCCGCCGCGATACCGATATACTCCATAACTTCATATTTCATCCGCAGTTCCTTCAAATATTTGGCTATGATACGGGTTTTCAGCATGGCCGTACACCAACGGTTATAGGGGCCCGCCCAGCTCATCCCCCTATACGGCTCCAGTTCGGGATTCTTCCGCTTGGGCGTGTATTCCGAAAAGTAATACTCAAAGCTGTGCTCTGCCCGCAGATAGGTGATCTCCCTGCCGATATATTGCTCCAACTTTTTCAGATGATCGTACATCTGCGGGAACTCCAATCCCGTGTCGCAAAACAGGATCAAGTCAATGGGGCGTTTTTCCTCGATCAAACGCAGAAGCATAGCAGTCGAGTCCTTCCCTCCGGAGAGGGAAACCATATATAGTTTAGGTTTTGTCATTCCACCTCCAACAAAAAAAGGGCGGTATCGCTACCGCCCGAAAAAAGATTCGATTACTCTCCCGGTTTGGTTGAACAGAGCCGATAAAGCTCCGTGTCCTTCGGGAAATGATTAACAAACGGCACCAGCGCACCGCCGATCTTCACAAGACCATGTCCCGCCTCCGCGTTGGTGATATACGACATCTGAAGATCCGAGATCCCCATCAGCTCGGCAAGCTGTTCTCGGTCGGTGGCCGCTTGGTTGAGGAGTACCACCAACTCCGAGTTGGCCAGCATGGTTCGCGCCGTGTGGCTCTGCAACAGGTCCTCCAAGTTCTGCGTGATGCCCGTGATGAACGCGCCGTACTTTCGGACACGCTTCCAAAGGGAGAACAGGAAATTAGCCGCGTACTCATGCTTGAAAAGCAGGTAGATCTCGTCGATGAAGATATAGGTCTTTCTTCCCTTCGCTCTGTTCTCGGTGATACGGTTGAGGATACTGTCAAGCACAACAAGCATACCGATCGGCATGAGCTGTTTGCCAAGCTCGTGAATGTCATAGCAGATAAAGCGGCTACGGGTGTTCACATTGGTCTGCTTTGCAAAGGTATTGAGAGAACCGTCCGTGAAAAGCTCGATTGCAAGAGCAATATCTCTGCGCCTACGCGGTTGAAATATCCCTTTGCTTCTTCAAGGGTTTTCTTTTCCACCGTAATGGTCATAAACTTGTCCTGCACAACGCCTGCCGAAAGGTTGGCGTTTCGCTCCAGGACAGAGTTGTATTCTCTGCGATAGCGGTCAAGGCTATCTCCAACAAGAGGGAGCATATTGCACTCCTCAAACTTGCTTTTCTGAATACGGCGGTTGTTGATGGTGATCTTGGTCGTAGCTCCGCTGTCAAGGGAGTTTAGAATCTCGGAATAACCGAGAAACATTCCCTCTTTATCTTCTCTTGAAGCCACGGCATAGTTGATATCGGTAAAAGTAAAGGTCTTTGACCACAAGTTTCTCCCTACAAGGAAGATACCGTCCTCAAAGACCCCTTGGATTGGAATAGCCTGCTCCACGTTGGTGGGAACGGCATCCGGTTCTACCGTTTTCTTTTTAGGCTGAAAGATACTCATTTCGCCTCCTTCTGTTTCTTGTCGTAATGTTCGTCCTTGCCGGTAAAGGTGAGGTGTCTCGGCATAAGAATCTCACTTCGTATCCACGCTTTTGCGATCTGCTCCGCATACATTCCGTTATATCGGATAAAGCCGAGTGCCGCAAAAGGTGCGGCTCCGAGCATACAGAGCCAAGAGAGCGTTTCCGTTCCCAAAAAAGAACGGCAGCCGAAATAAATTCCGACTGCCGCACCGCAAGCAAGGATAGCGAAGATAAACTGTCTCACCGATAAACCGAAGAACATAGTCTCGTTATATTCTTTTATCTCTTTGTTTATCTTGATCTCCATAAGCTCTCCTTATCGTGCTTCCATCTCTTTGGGCTTCTTATCTTTGGCGGGAAGAACGTACAGTTCCCCATCCTTGGCTTTGAGCCGGACGGAATAGCCGAGTTGGTTGAGGGCTTTACATACTTCGGGGGCACATTCGGGTTTCGTCTTGCACACACCGATACGGGAGTACAACACGAGGTCCCCATACCACGGCTCGTTTTTGAAGTTCTCGACGCGCATGAACAGGTCTTCCCTGCCCTCGGGACAGTATAGAGCCAGTAGGTCATCCCCGTCATATTCCATCTCACGTTGCAGGACTTCCCCCGTTACTCCATTTTTCACACAGTATTCCAGATACTTTTGCATCCCTTGCTTATACCAAATGCCGTCCATGCCCATCTCGCTGACGTAGAACCACACATCCAAATGACCGTCCATGGTCATGTCCAAGATCTCATAGCCTTCTCCCAGCATTTCAAAGAGAAGTCTGTCTGCATCGAAATCCCACGGTTCGCTGAATTCCTCGTTCTCATCGAAGGGGTAAAACAAAAATACACCGCCTTCTTTGTTGGAGGCGGCTACGATGGTATTTTCGGGTGAACGTCTCTTTATGAGGATATACAGCATGGCGTATTCGCCGCTGCTCTGATCCTCGGTTTTGTCGTGCAAGTCCTCCCGCTTCAGGTACTCTTGTATTTGTCGCAGGAAGGCTTCTTTGTCTCCATAATTCATTCTTTTCTGATTCCTTTCTTACTTACAGCCCCATCATATCCTTAACCACCCGATCCGAAAGCTTCACCGTCCCCACCAAAACCAGCATATTGAACAGCAGTTCTCCGATATACGTCCACACCTGTGTCACCGCAGAGGCACCCGCATCGACCGATGGAGGGGCAGCGGCGAACAGGGAGTAGATGATACATCCCAAAACGATGACCGCCCCTTCCAGGCATACCGCCGCAAAGGATCGGATAAAGGCTTTACCAATATGCGAAGTTTCCTCCCCCGCAAACGCGGAGAGGGGGACGGGAGCGATAGCGGCGTAGATGAACAGTTTGAAGTAGCGACCATATACGGTCAGGATCATCACGAAGGACAGCACCCACACCAGCAGGCTACCAATCAGCGTTACCGCCCACAGGGGTATCGACTCCCAAAAACCGCAATCCTCAATCGTGTCGATCATGCTTTGCGGGAGATAGGTCGCTCCGTTTCCGCTGAGTCCCGAAGCGATCATGATTTTTGTTGTAATGCCTTGTGCGATGGTAAACATCGCCATCATGAGGTCAAGTCCCCATGTGACCGCCGCTTTGGCAAGGACAAATCGAATGAATAGCTTTAGAGCCTGTTCCGGCCTCTTGATCTCTTGGAAGGAATTGAACTGCTTCATGATACCCATGAGGAAGAACAGCACCAAGAGCGCGTATCCCACCGCTTTTAGGGCATCGTTGATATTCACCATCACGATCCAAATGCCGCCGCCCTTAAATTCGGTTGGCGACTCGGATAGGAGCCGCCATATTTCGGAGAGTTTTTCATTCCATGTCTCAAGGGCGTTTTCAAGGTTTTCTACGACCCAGTTATTTGACACATCTTCTCCTTTCAGCACAAAACGCCGCTTGGCTTGTAACCAAACGGCGTTTTGCATCAAATTGTGATTATTCTGATTCGGTCGAATCCCCGGACAGGCATTCGTCCAGGTTGCGCCCCGCATAGAATACATGGAGGACGACAACCGTATTGCTTTTCTCGTCGGTCAGATAGAACACAAGATAGTTCCCTACCTTCATTTCCCGAAGTCCCCTGCTTTTCCACGGCTCCTTTTCATACACGGGGTTCCGCAGAGGAAACGTTGAAAGTTCACCGACGGCCTTCAAAATGCGGTCGATCAGATTCTTCGCTACAATCGGCTCGAGCAGGGTACCGGACACGTAGGCGTGGATACTGCGAATGTCCTCGCCAAACTCGGGGGCAACGGTCACGTTCCAAATTTTCATATACCCAGCTCCCGGCGAATCGAATCGTTGAAATTCTCAAAGGAAACGCATTTCCCGGCGGCGGCAGAACGAACCGCATCATCCATCAAGCGATTGAACTCGTCATCGGTCAAGGCTCCCATAGCAATCGGCGTACTCTGCGGAAGCTTGACGTCAAAGGGAATCCCTCTTTGCAACACGATCTGCTGGAGGAACATTCCCATGGCCGTGGACATAGAGATACCCAACTGGCTCAGTACCACTTCCGCCTGCTCCTTCAGAGCAGGATCGACTCTTGTAAATACGTTTGCGGTTTTCGACATGGCCAAAACCTCCTCTCTTTTTCATCACCTATAGTATAACACATTGTATTGCATTTTGCAAGCGTTATGCCAAAAATAGATTTGGAATTTTTTGAGGATTCCATCAACCCGTAATGAGCGTCAGAATCTCTTTGGCAAAGGTAATGACCACGCCGCCCGCCAGGGTCAGAAAGCCGTTGGCTCTCTGCGAGGGGTCATGGCTTTTGAGGGACAGGCCGATCTGCACCACCGCAAAGCCCAGCATGATCATGCCCACAGCTCTCACAAGGCCGAACATGAAGTCCGACAAGTTATTGACCACCTGCAAGGGATCGGTCTCATCCTCACTTCTTTTTTTTATTATTATATTATAGCCGATAATTGGAGAAAATGCAAAAATGCAAATCGCAGTTGATGTTATTCATAAAAAAAATCAAAAACCTAAAAAGTCCTCAGTTCGAGACCCATAAACTCAAAAAACAGCATTTTTTTCAGCAAATGAATTCAGAAGAAAAAAGCGTTTTATAAAACACAAAAAGTCCTTGATAATCAAGGACTTTTCAGTGTCACAGTCTTTTCGTACTGTAAATATGGGGTGAGTAGTGGGAGTCGAACCCATGACCTCCAGGGCCACAACCTGGCGCTCTAACCAACTGAGCTATACCCACCATATTGAATTCATGCGGTTCAAGGCATGGCGTGCCTTGGGGGATTCGAACCCTCGACCTACTGCTTAGAAGGCAGTTGCTCTATCCAACTGAGCTAAAGGCACGTAATTGGAGCGAGTGATGGGAATCGAACCCACGCGACCAGCTTGGAAGGCTGGGATTCTACCATTGAACTACACTCGCAGAAGCCCTCTCTCAAACCGCTTGCATATTATAGCACACAATGAGCCGTTTGTCAATAGCTTTTTTGATTTTTTTTCAAAATATATGATTTGCCCTTCATAATCAAAAACAGCCGTTAAAAATTGTGCAAAACGCCATCTCTCCTGCAGAGTTCTTTGAATCCGCCGAAAAAAAGACAATCTTCCCCATCCAATTGACAAACGCAAATGAATATGATATAATGATATAATAAAGAGAATCTCTAAAACCATTCCGTCCGAAAGGAGAGCCACCATGGATGACACGCAAAGCAGGACATCCGACCGCGCGGTCAGCGCTGTCCCCGCAGATTGCCCCGACGAGCTTTTGGCCTCGGCGGATTTTACCCGCCGGAGCGTATTGATCGGCACCGTCCGCAGCCAACAGCAATTCGAGTATTCTCTGGCTTCCCTTTCCTACTACGCGCCCGTCCGAACCATCGCCCCCGAAAATCTAACCATCACCCGCGTCGCCCTGTACGAGGAAGGTCTGTCCGCTCCCGCGGTCATTGAGCGCCACGGCAGCGTGACGGATATCCGGGTAGTCAAGCGGGGGGATATCCCCGTCCCGTTGAGCCGTTCCAACGGCGAAGAGGCCTACTACCTCTTTTCGGTCAGTTCTTGGGAATCCCTCGCCTGTCCCATCGCCATCGAGGGAACCTCCCGCGGCCGTCCCGCCTTCACCACCGAATTCCTGCTCACCCACGCGCGCCGCTCCTACCAGCTTGTCTGCATCCACAGCGCCGCCGAATATCGACTGACCGCCGCGCTCTGCCGTCTCTGCGAGGAGGCAACCGACAAGAGAACGCCCGTGTTCCGCCGCATCGGTGACAGCCACGTTCTGGGCGCCGCCGAGGGCATGCTGTCCCTGCTCCACGCAAGAGGCGCGGTTCTATTCCGTTGCTCTCTTGAAGCCATGCGCACCCAGCCCGCCGAGGTCATCCACCGGCTGGCAGTTCTTCTCGGACTCCGATAGATGAAAAAAGCTGTGCTTTCCGCGACGGATCGGCACAGCTTTTGACGTTTCAAACGCAACTACCTTTTTATTATATCACATTCCATCCGAAATTGCAAGAGAGAAAAGATAAATCAGCCAAATTTCCGCGATATAAACAAAATATTTTTGTCAACTTCGTATATTTTGGCTATTGCAATTTCAGAAAAAATGTGATATACTATAATCACATCAAGGAGGTATAGTCCGATGGCAAAGTAAGATGAACGACTTTGATCCAAACGATTGAAAATCCAAGGAAAGAAGTCACTTACCACTCGTCTTTTAAAAACTCTCAGCCTGGAAGAAAACGAACGGTATTCTTGTTAAAGAAATGAATGAAAAATGAAACGTTTCAAGAAGGGTATGGAAGGATGAAAAAGACAGACCATGAATAGGAGGATAGCCAAAAATGATGTTAGATACTAAGATCGAACAGAAATGACCCTTGGTTGCGTGTGAAAAGCGTGATCAAGGGTCATTTCTGATTTTGGGGATACTTCCCTTTCCCGAATTTCAAAAGAGACGCTGTGTAAAACAACGTCTCTTTTTTATGCCCATCTCCGATTCAGAGAGAAACCGCTTACCGCTTGCTGCGAATGAAATCCATCACGGTGTTCCAGTCCTCGCGGCCAAAATAATGCTCACCCGGGCGGAGGTGATACCCGATATGACCCGTATGCCAACGGTCACCGGTCTCAGGAAGTCTGTCGTCACAGATGAAGCCGTCCAGCCCCATTGCCTCATAAGCAGGCGTAGCGGCCACACAGGACAGCATCTCGGAGGCGGGATCTGCCCAGCTATCCTCCCACGCGCTGGCTACATAGGCGTAACGGGGCGCCACGGAGGCAATGAGGAAGTGCTGGTCGAAGGGCATCTCATGCTCGCGGTTCGCATACTGACGGTATCTCTTGCAGAACCAGTGAGGGAATACGCTGGAGATCACCTCCACCGTCTCGCCCACCTTATCGCGGGTGATCGCCGCGCCGCTGCATCCCGAATCGTTGGAATACACGAAGGTAAAGCGGTCGTCGGTGGCGCCGCAGAGCAGGGCGGTCTTACCCAAGCGAGAGTGGCCGCAAACGATCACACAGCTCTTATCCAAGCGGGGCTCCTGCTCGGCGTAGTCCATAACTCGCTGCGCCGCCCACGCCCACATGGCGATCTTCCCCGCATCGCGGTCGCCGCGCTCGCCGTTCTCGTAGAGAACGCCCGCCAGGCCGTTGGTGAAATCGTTCTCATCGGTGGTCACGTCGTTGTAACAGAAGGACAGCACCGCAAAGCCGTTGTCGGTGATCTCCTCGGTGGGCATGTACCGGTCGGGTACGTCGGGGCGGAAATTGATGTGGATGAAGAAGGGATGCGGACCGGGGGTCTTGGGGATCACGGCCACAAAGGGGAAAGTAAAGCTCTTCTCCCCCCATTTGGCGGTCAACTCAACGCGCTGGGAGGTTACCTTCCCTGCGCAGAAATTCGGGATATAATCATCCTGAACCGTCCACTCCAGGGTGTCGGGCTTGGGAGGCAGGTAGCCGTAGACCTCCCTTTGCATGATCTCCAGCATCTCGGCGCGAGGGAGAAGGGCGGGAACACCGCGGTCGGTCAAAATTTGCTTCAGCATAGATATCGATCCTTTCTGTAAGTTTTTATATGGTCAAATCCATTTCTACCAACGATACGGCAACGATTCGTTGCATCGGAAAACTCAAGCGTATCTATCGAATACATTATATCACAAACTCCCCGAAATGTAAAGAGGACGGCTCAATTCTTTACAAATTGAACCACCCTTCTCCGTAGTACATTGTTAACGCTAAAACTTTATAGTACCTTTGGAAACGGGTTAACGGTCATCCAGAGCGGAACGGAGCCTTGCGGAGTGGAGTCGAAGGATCTCCTACCCCTTAAGAGATCCTTCGACCGAACTCGCAAGCGAGTTCCGTGCTACGCACTCCGCTTAGGATGACTACTCTCGCCAAAAATATAGATTTAGAATTAACAACATAGTAGGGGCGAACTGCGTTCGCCCCTGGGAGACCGCAGGTTTCCCCTACAAAAAGAAAAAACA
>JAZQXS010000010.1:0-4617 GCA_045633025.1 Eubacteriales bacterium
AAGGCGGTCAGCAGTTGATCGAGACGGTGGATCACTCCCTCATCAAGGCCGATTACTGCCAGATGGCGCACCACGGACAGGGCGGGGTGGGCCGCGGGGTCTACGAGGTCGTACGCCCGACCTTCTGCCTGTGGCCCACCCCTTCCTGGCTGTGGGACAACATGGGGCCCGGGGGCTACGATTCGGGTCCCTTCCAGACGCTCATCACCCGCGGTTGGATCAGCGCCATGCACTGTGTCAAGCGCCACTACCTCATGACCGACGGAACACAGGTGATCGATCTGGCGGAAGACTAAAAATACAAGATAGGAGCCATTTCTATGACGAAATTACATTTTTTGAAATCCATGGCGGATACCATCAACACATCCCTCATTTTTGAGACAAGCTCCTCCATCGTTGTGTTCGACGGCGGGTACACCTGCGAGACCGAGTATCTCCACGAATACCTCCTGGGGCTGGGCGGGCACGTGGACGCCTGGTTCCTCACCCACGCCCATAACGATCACGTCAACGCCCTCTACGATATGCTGGACAAGTACGACGACATTCAGGTAGACAAGGCCTGCTACAACTTCCCCTCCGACGAGTGGCTGAAAACCTATGACCGCGGCGGCGAGGGCATTGAGATGGCGCTCAATCTGCGCCGCTCCTTCACCGAGAATCATATTCCCGTGGATACGGTGCAGGCGGGAGATACCTATTCGTTCGACGGCTTGACCGTCCGCGTGCTTCGCGTGCCCGACGAGGCGATCACCGCCAATTCCATCAATAATTCCTCCGTTGTTTACCGTGTGGAAGCTGAAGACAGGAGCGTTATCATCCTGGGCGACCTGGGTGAGGAGGGCGGCCGTCAGCTTTTGGAGACGGTGGAGCCTTCCCTCATCAAGGCTGACTACTGCCAGCTTGCTCACCACGGGCAAAACGGTGTGGAAAAAGCCGTCTACGAGGCCATCCGCCCCGACTACTGCCTGTGGGCGACTCCCACCTGGCTGTGGAACAATATGGGCGACGGCGGATACGACACGGGAGGCTACAACACCGTGGTCACGCGGGGATGGATCAGCGAGATGCATTGTGTGAAGCGCCACTACCTGATGCAGGAGGGCACTCATATCATTGACCTCGGAGGCGAGTGATATGATCTTCCTTTGGATCGGCTTGGGGCTGGTTGGATTCCTCCTGCTGGCCATTGGAATCGCGGCTTACATTTGCTATCGAAGAATGCTCTACTCACCTCCCCGTCGAATGCCCGGCGAGGGAGAATACGACATACCGTCCGGGGACATTTACGAGGTGTTCCGCGAGGATATGATCGAATGGACGAAAATGATCCGCGCATATCCCTACAAGGAATACGCGATCACCTCCTTCGACGGCTTGACCCTACGGGGGAAATTCTTTGAATGCCGTCCGGGCGCTCCCATTGAGCTGATGTTCCACGGCTACAAGGGCAACGCCGAGCGGGATCTCAGCGGAGGAGTGGAGCGGTGCTTCAAGCTGGGACACAGCGCCCTGCTCATCGACCATCGCGGAAGCGGCTTTTCGGACGGGCATACCATCACCTTCGGCATCCTGGAGGTGCGGGATTGCTTCGATTGGATCGACTTTGCCGTCCGCGAATTCGGCGAGGACGCACGGCTGATCCTCACAGGTATGTCCATGGGCGCGGCCACCGTCATGATGGCCTCCCAAGGGCGCAACCGCAACGGAGTCCTGCCGCCCCAGGTCAAGTACATCCTGGCGGATTGCGGTTACTCCTCGGCCAAGGAGATCATATCCAAGGTCATGGGAGAGATGGGGCTTCCCCCCACGCTTCTCTACCCCTGCGCCAAGGTGGGAGCCCGCCTGTTCGGACACTTTGATCTGGATGAGACCTCCCCCATGGAAGCGGTAGTGCGGGCGCGGGTGCCCATGGTATTCGCCCACGGCGACGCCGATGACTTCGTTCCCTACGACATGAGCGCGCGGCTCCACGCGGCCTGCGCATCCGCCCACAAGAAGCTCATCACCATCCCCGGCGCCGGGCATGGGCTGGCATATCCCGTGGGTCGGGAGGATTATGTGGAGGCCTTGGCGGAGTTTAAGCGGGAGTGTGGGTTTGATTTTTGAAGCAGGTAAATTTTTGCCAAACACGGCCTCTCTTTACGGGATCCTTTTTGATGTAGGAGAATGATTTAGCCCCGCCTTGGCGGGGCTAAATCATTCGGCGTATTCGACAATCTCCTTACTCCCTATCTCTCGAAAGGTAGCAAAAGCCCTTTTTCCCGCAATAAGGACATTTGAATAATCGATCATCATTGACATGAATGGATAACATGGCCTTCCACCACTTGGGATGAAAGGTTTTGTAGCAATTCGGACAAATATATTTCTTCGATGCAATATACTGACCTCCGGCGAACAACGTGACCGCGGAAAAGATGATTACGGGAACAGCGATCACCCACCAGGGGACATCGTAATGTCGATCGTACCAATTCACTCGGCAGGAGGTTAGCAAAACCGTGACAGCGATTAACAGAGCGCTCATTATAAATATCTTCTTTTTCATGTTTTTCACGGCCGTCCCCTCTCATTCATATCGTAATAGCCGAGCCAAAGACCGTCGATTTTTCCACCGTAAAATACGTATGTGATCTTGAGCCCCAGATTTGAAAATTTCACAAGATCATATATTCGATTTCGGCACCCTTCATCAACAACCGTTTTGTCAAGGGCAACAAATGCACCAAGCGGAGACAAGGTATCTTTTCTGACCGTCTGATACACGTCTTTGGGCATGTATTCAGCCAAACGCGGACTAATATATCGGTAGAGCATGTCTGTGTTGCTGTTCAGAATGGCTTCGGTGCAAGCCTTGGCAATTTTCATTTCTTCGGATTCTGCCGCAGGCGCGTGTTTCCAATCCCGATCGAATATGTCATTTCCGGATTCTATGGCGAACAGCGCTTCGTTCAAAAGATTGATCTCACGGATACGAGAGTCGATAGACGCATATATCTCGGCGCGCTTTGAAAGAACGGCAGTTTTCAAATCTGTCCCCTGATTTTGCAATTCCGCAATCGCCTTGATGGACAGACCCAAGGCGCGAAGAACAAGGACATTTTTGATCAAAGATACTTGCTCCTCCGTGTACTGCCGACGGGAAGAAATGCCGATCGTTGTACTCTGTATAATGCCCTTTTCTTCATAGAAGCGAAGCGTTCTTGACGTAGTGCCCAGCATATTGCATACTTCCGTTATATCGTACAAGTGGTTATGATTCATATACTCACCCCCCTCCGTATTATATCATATCACTTGCCGTTGCGTCAATGTCAAGTAGTAAAGAAAAAATTTCGAAATTTTTTTGTCGGTTTAACCGTCCTTCTACCCAAAATCCCCTTGACCCCCGCCCCGATTTATGTTATAATACACCCATATACCCATCAAGGAGATTACCAAAACCATGAAACACGTTGACATATACACGGACGGCGCCTGCCGCGGCAACCCCGGCCCCGGCGGGTGGGGCGCCATCCTGGTTTATAACGGCATCGAAAAGGAGCTGTCTGGAGGCGAGCCCAACACCACCAACAACCGCATGGAGTTGACGGCCGTCATCACCGCTCTCTCTGCGCTCAAGGAGTCCTGCGAGGTGACTTTAACGTCGGACTCCAAGTACGTCATTGACGGCATTACCAAAGGATGGGCAGAATCCTGGAAGCGGCGAGGGTGGATCAAAGGCGACAAGACCCCCGCCCTCAACCCCGACCTGTGGGACGCGCTTCTGAATCAGATCGCCCGTCATAGGATCGAGTTCGTCTGGGTGCGCGGCCACGCAGGCCACCCCTACAACGAGCGGTGCGATCAACTCGCTACGGCTTACGCGGATCGTTTTAAAGGATAACGATTTGAATGCATAAATCTAAGGGAAACGGAAAGACTAATCATATGAAAACAAATTATCATGCGCACACCTACCGTTGCGGCCACGCCGAGCCCAACGAGCGAGCCTATGTGGAGACCGCCATCAAGGAGGGCTTCAAGATCTTCGGCTTTGCAGATCACGTTCCACAGCCTTACCCCGATGGGTTTCGCTCGGGGATGCGGATGCAGCCCGAGGACACCGCCGACTATGTTGGTACCCTTACGGCCTTAAAACAGGACTACCGCGGGGAGATCGATATTCACATCGGATTCGAAGCCGAATACTTCCCCACCCTGTTCGAAAATCTGCTCCGTCTGTTGGAGCCGCATCCCTATGAGTACCTCGTGCTGGGACAGCACGTTCTCGATCGTGAGGATATCAAGGGCTGTCATTGGTCGGGCGGCAGAACCGAGGACAAGACTATTCTCAGCCACTACGTTGACCAATGCGCCGAGGGCTTGAACACAGGCGCCTTTTCCTGCTTCGTGCATCCCGACGTGTTTGGTTTCTCGGGAGATGAGACCATCTATCGCGCAGAAATGCGCCGTCTCTGCCGCGAGGCCAAGGGATGCGGTATCCCCCTGGAGTTCAATCTTCTGGGCTACGGCACCCACCGCCACTACCCCACCCGTGCATTTTGGGAAGAAGCCGCCGTCGTAGGCAATCCGGTCATCCTGGGTTGGGACGCCCACTCCGCCTCCTGG
>JAZQXS010000011.1:0-7173 GCA_045633025.1 Eubacteriales bacterium
GCTGGGCTCCAAGCTGGCTGAGGCGCCCGATGACGCCCGTATGCTGGACATCATCTGGGGCTCCATCATCAGTGACGCCGGCGTGGTATACTCCAACCTGGGCAACAACACCATCGACTACTACCTGTACATGGTTCCCAAGCTCTGCCGCGACGGCATCGACACGTACAGCTCCTTCATGCAGGCCAAGGAAAAGGCCGCCAATAAGCTGTTGAGAAATACCTTTAAGTGATTCTTCCCTAAAAGAAGGAGCCCGCAAAAGCGGGCTCCTTTCAGACTGTAGACAAAACTGCGCTGTGTCCGGTTGGTGGGGAGAAAACCCACAAAAATATTTTTTGAAAAGCTTTTTAAGGATTCTTAAGGTGCTTTTTCTCGAAAAAGCACCTTAAGTGGGGGATGGGGCAAAGCCCCATGCCTTTCGTCGACAGCCTGAGAGCCCGCAAAAGCGGGCTCTTTTCGTTTTATCCCTTCTCAAACCGAATCTTGCCGTCCTCCGTCTTCACCGTTACGGCATCCCCGGCCGCGATCCGACCCGACAAAAGCTCCTCCGCCAGCGGCTCCTCGATCAGACGTACCACCGCGCGGCGAAGGGGGCGCGCGCCGTAGGCGGGATCCATCCCCTCGGAGGCGATCAGCGCCACGACCTCCGAGGGGCAGGTCAGGGCGATCTCCATGGAGGCCACCCGCTCCCGCAGCTCATCCAGAAGCAGGGAAGCGATGCGTTTGAGTTCGCCCTCCTCCAACCGCTTGAAGATCACCAGCTCGTCCACGCGATTGAGAAATTCGGGGCGGAAGGCATCCTTGAGGGCGGCGTTCATGCGCTCGCGGTTTCGCTCGTCGCTGTTGCCCGCCGCAAAGCCCACCGACTTGTGCTCTCCGCGTCCCGCGCCCACGTTGGAGGTCATGATGATGACGGTATTGCGAAAATCCACCCGCCGCCCGCGGGAATCGGTCAGCGAGCCGTCGTCCAATACCTGCAATAAGATATTGAAAATATCGGGATGGGCTTTCTCCAGCTCGTCGAAGAGGACGACCGAGTAGGGATGCCGCCGCACCCGCTCGGTAAGCTGTCCCCCTTCCTCGTGGCCGATATACCCGGGCGGGGAGCCGATCAAGCGGGATACGCTGTGCTTTTCCATGTACTCCGACATGTCAAAGCGAATGAGCGCCCGCTCGCTCCCGAACAGCGCCTCCGCTAGGGCGAGGGTCAGCTCGGTCTTGCCCACGCCCGTCTGCCCCAGAAACAGGAAGGAGCCGATGGGACGGCGGGGATCCTTCAGCCCCAACCGTCCCCGACGGATGGCGCCCGCCACCGCCGAGATGGCCTCGTCCTGCCCGATCACCCGCCTGCGGAGCTCCTCCTCCAGGGAAAGGAGACGTTTGCTCTCGCTCTCCATAAGACGGGAAACAGGGATCCCCGTCCATTCGGTCACCACGTCGGCTACGTGCGAAGGGGTCACAGCTCCCTCCGCGGTCGCTTGGCCGCGCGGATCCCTTGTCCAAGCGGCCTTGGCCTCCCCGTAGGCGCTCTGGACGGCCGCCTCCCGATCCCGCAGTTCGGCGGCGCGCTCGAATTCCTGCGCCTTGATGGCCTCCTCCTTTTCCCGCGCGACCGACGCCAGCTCGGCTTCCAGATCCTTCAGCTTGGGAGGCTCCACAAGGCTGGATATCCGCAGAGCGGCGGCCGCCTCGTCCATGAGATCGATGGCCTTGTCGGGGAGGTAGCGGTCGGGAATATACCGCACCGACAACGAAACCGCCGCCCGCAAGGCCTCGTCGGTGATCCTGATCTTATGGTGCGCCTCGTATTTGGGGCGGAGTCCTGTGAGGATCTGCAACGCCTCCTCCTCGGTGGGCTCTCCTACGGTCACCGCCTGGAACCGCCGCTCCAGCGCCGCGTCCTTTTCGATGTTCTGCCGGTACTCGTCGATGGTGGTGGCGCCGATGACCCGTATCTCCCCGCGAGCCAGAGCCGGCTTGAGAATATTGGCCGCATCCACCGCGCCCTCGGCCGCGCCCGCGCCCACGAGGGTGTGCATCTCGTCGATGAACAGGATCACCGAGGGATGCTTGCGCACCTCGCCCAGAATGCTTTTCAGCCGCTCCTCGAATTCCCCCCGATACTTGGCACCCGCGATCATACCGGGGAGATCCAGGGTGATGATGGATCGATCCCGCAGCGTTTCGGGGATATTGCCGTCCGCGATGCGTTGCGCCAGCCCCTCGGCCACGGCGGTCTTGCCCACACCGGGCTCGCCGATGAGGCAGGGATTGTTCTTCTGCCGCCGGGAGAGGATGCGGATGACCCGTTCGGTCTCGGCCTCCCGCCCGATGATGGGATCCAGCTTGCCCGCCCGCGCCTTGGCGGTCAGATCCCGTCCGTATTTGGATAAGGTGGGCATCCCGGGGATGCGGTCGTCCTCCCGTTCCTCGGCGGTCTCGTGGGGACGGCGGCCGCTTTTTCCGTCGCTGCGTCCCCGCTCGTCGCGGCTTGCGTCGGCGGCGCGGGTGGGATCCCCCTTGTAGCGCATATCCCCCGCCGCATGTCCCGTAGGCTCGGAGGCGAGAAAGCCCACTACGTCCCTCCGAAGCTCGTCGGCGGAGATCCCCACGGCCTCCAGAAGCCGTACCGCCACGCAATCGGGCTCGTCCAAAAGGGACAGGAGCAGATGCTCGGTGCCCACGTAGGATTGCCCACAGCGTGTGGCCTCGGTGGCGGAATCCAGAATGATTTTCCGCACGCGCGGCGTCATGTCCGAGGGAGATACGCGGCTCTCCGCGCCCGCCCCCGACAGCTCCACGACGGCACCGCGGAATTTCTCGGCGTTGACGCCCCGCGCGGTCATGAGCTTGGCGGCGATGGAATCCCCCTCGCAGAGAAGCCCCAGGAGCAGATGCTCGGAGCCGATGTAGGTATGCCCCAGCGCCGAGGCCTCACGGAGCGAGCCGTTGAGGGCGTTCTGCGCGCGTAACGTGAAACGATTGGTCATAGAAACCTCCTGTGCAGATCAGCTTTTGCTCTCATTGTTCCCCGAAAAGAGCGGTTTTAACCACCCTTGCGCGGAGAATGTCCAGCTCATGCGCCTGCTTGGGCGGTTCCTTGGCGCTGAGGGTCAGGGTCGCCGGCATAGCCTCCACCAAAAGGGACGTCAGCGCCTCCACCCGCGCCTCGGTCAGCCCCAGAGCCGCGCCCAAACGCAGGTCGGACAGGTAACCGAGAAGCTCGCCCATGGACAGCGTGTGGGCGTACCGCAAGATCCCCTCCGCCCGCTTCGCACGATCCGTGATCCGCGCCGCATCGGTGCCCGAGATCCCGTCTCTTCGGCGCGTCTCGGCCGAGATGAGATGCTCGGCGGCGGCGCCGATCCATGAAAGAAGCTCCTCCTCGGTCATGCCTGCGGTGACCCGATTGGTGAGCCGGCAGAGTCCGCCGGGGGAGGACATCCCCGTCCCGTACAACCCCCGCAAAAGCAGTCCCGTTTGCCCCAATTGAAGAGCCAGAGACTCCAGCCGTCTTCCCTCGGCCAGCAGGGGCAGAGAAAGGGTTACGGATGCCTGCATGGCGGTGCCGAGACAGGCGGGGGAGCCGGTCAGATAACCCAACTGCTTATCGAATGCGAAGCCCAGCGCCTCGTCGAGAATCGCTTCCATGGCGCAGGCTCCGGAGTAGGCGTCCCGAAGGGCAAGTCCCGCGCGGATACTGCGGATGCGGACGTGATCCTCCTCGCAGACTATGACCGCCAGATTGCAGGGCTCGTTGAGAAAGAGGGCGTGGGGCAGGCTCTCGCGCAGGGCGGCGGGGCCTGCGTACTGTTGCTCCAGCAGCGCTTGGGCGGCGGTGCGGGATATGTCGGCAAAATCGATCTGCGTGAATCCGTTCGGCAGAAGCACAGCGCCCACCTTGGCGATCACCTCGCGGGCGCGGCCGGCGTCCAGCCGCCCGGGGAAGGGGTACTCGGTCAGATTGCGTGCAAGCCGTACCTGCGCGCTGACGACCGTATCCTGGCGATTACCGGGAATGTGATACCAAGCCATATCCACCCCTCCTTACAGCTCGGCTTCCAGAGCGCGGATGGAATCCCGCAGCCCCGCCGCCGATTCGTACTGCTCCGAGGATACCGCCTCCCGAAGCTGTTTTTTGAGCTCCGCGAGACGGTCTGCCTTTTCCAAGCGCGCGCGGTAGCCCGCGGATACCCGTCCTCTGTGCCCGACGTCTCCTCGGGTCGCGCGGAGAATGTCTTCCAGCTCACGGCCGAAGACGGTGTAGCAGGCCGCGCAACCCACCCTGCCCGTCTCGGCAATGTCTCGGATGGTGCTATCGCACTGCGGGCATCGACAGCCGCCCGGCGACTCCGCGCGATCCTGCGTGACCGTGACGCTGAGGAAGGGGAGGAGGGGGGTGCATTCCTCTGCGGGACAGTCGGGAAACGGGAACCCCCCCACGGCCGAGCTGACATCCTCCAGCTCGCCTGCCTGCTCCAGAAGCTCGGCGCATTCTCCGCAGAGCTTCAGCGCCTTGATCCGTCCGTTTATGTTCTCGCGGTAGATCACCGCGGCTTTTTTCTTGTTGCATCGTTCGCACGTCATGTTGATCGTTTCCTTTCTTTTTCGGGGAGCGCGCTCTGTCCGTATTGTAAGCGGGGTCAAGGAGCGGCGCCCCCCTGCGCTCTTAACTGTGGTTGTTTCCATTATACTCGATGAGCTGTGCAAAATCCGTCGCAATACCGCGACGAAAGGAATGTTTTTATGACGTTATACTAATTATCAATAAAAACCTTGAATACGACTTCATACCTCGTTCCTCAATATCCCAGTGGGGAGGGACCCACGGTGCAAGTTGAAATACTACTGTCAAACAGCAAGTCAAAACAAGAAAATAAATTGCTTTTGAAAGTTTTGGGAGTTCCAAGAACCCTTTTACTGCATTGCTTGCAGTGCGGGGTTCATTGGCCGCCGGAGGCACGCTCTCCTATTTTAGGTTCTATTTGTAATTTAGTATTACAAAAAATCAAAGGAGAAGACGTCGGTTTCCTCGGTGCCGCCCCAGTTTTCGAGGGGGATGAGCCGCAGGGCGAGGATATCGTTTCGCTCCAAGGGAATATGGTAGGCGCGGCGGGCGTTGTCGGTGATATCCAGCAGTCGGATGGCGCCGTCGGGGGTGTCTGCCTCCAGACGGAAGGCACGGCAGAGGGTCTTGGGCATATGCATGAGGGGGGCGTCCAAGCGGACGTTGGCGCGCATGGAGCGTTGGCGCTCCACCTGCCCTCCGGGTAGGGTATCCCGATTCAAGTCACTGTTGAAGGTGACGTGGACGGAGTCAATGGTCTGCGGGGCGGCGAAGCGGTAGGTCAGGGCTTGGCCGTTGGGGACGGCGCGCCCGCAGGTGTCGGCGCCGAAGGAGGGGTGGGGACGGTCACAGCCGTCCTTCAAGCACTCCTGCCCCGGGATCGGTTGCCCGTCACCGCCCAATACGGGGGTTTGACGGCAGAGCTCGCTCACAGCGCGACGCTTGGCGGGCAGGAAGCAATCGGCTGCCAGGAGGCTGTCCTGAAGCTCGGTGAGGTGGGACAGGAAAATATCGTGGGGAAGCGCGCTGTACCGTGCGCACAGAGCCGCCGCCGCGCCTACTGCCTGGCCGATGAGGGCGCAGGTCGCCATGACACGGACGCTGCTCATGGCCATGTGGGTCATACTGATATTGCGGCCTGCGAAGAACAGGTTGGAGACATTGGCGGAATACAGGGCGCGGTAGGGGACGGAGTAGGGGGCTTGCGGGCAGATATTGGTATTGGGCGCGCCCTTGTGGAAGAAGCCGGCGGGGTAGTGGTCATCGATCGGCCAGCCGCCGTAGGCGACCGCGTCGGGGAAGGGGGTGTTTTGGAGTACGTCATTGGCGGTGAGGGTATATTCGCCCACCATGCGGCGGGATTCCCGCTTGCCGGGGAGGAAGCTCAGAAAGTCCAGCTCCCAGTTGTCGGCGTTGTGGTGACCCGAATTCTTGATATGATCCCAGGTTCCCAGCGACAGGGATATCAGCTCGCGAGCCACCTCCTCGGTGTCCCCGATGGCGTCGCGGTCACCGCCCAGCTCCAGGTACCAGAAATTTTCGGACTCGGTGTAAACGTTGGGGTTGCAATGGTCGAAATCCTCCTCGGTCAGCTTCATGGCCCAATCGGGGGCGGTGAAGGGAACCTTATTGGGCGTTTCCCGTCCTTGCATGAGACAGCTCATACCCATGTGCATATCGTCGTGAGCCTCCACGTAGGTGGGCTCGCCGAACTCATCCTTGCCCTCGCGACCGGCGCGGTAGAGAGCCCCGGTTAAGGGCGCAAGAATGCTGTCGCCCGAGCAATCGGCGTAGTTGGCGGCGTGAACCTCATAGAACCGCTGGGTGGTCATCTGGTAGCCTGTGACCGATACGATGCGACGGTCGCGGCCGTGGGGGAAGGCGCCCTCCTCGGTCTCGGCATCCATGCAGGTGCAGTTGAGCAGGAGGTGAATATTCTTTTCCCGCAGGACGAATTCGTACAGGACGGTGTCCCAGAGACAGTAATTTTTGGTGGGATTGCGCCGAAAGTTTTCCAACTCAAGCTCCTCGACGATACCGGTCTCGCGGTTGTTTATACCCAGGGCGCCGCTGATCCACATACGGATCTCGGAGGAGGCGTTGCCGCCCAGGACGGGACGCTCGTGCATGAGCACCACCCGCGCGCCGCCTCTTGCCGCCGCGATGGCGGCGCACATACCGGCCAAGCCGCCGCCGATCACGCAAAAATCTACGTTCAGGATTTGTTTTTCCAGCATAATACAGTACTCCTTTTCGGGGAAATGTAGGGGGTGGTATCGATTATAGCATACTTGGCGGATAAAATCAACCGGTTTTGAAATTTTTTCGAAACTGCGAAAAAAATGCAAAATAGGGCTTGACTTTTTAATTGGAATGTGGTACAATATATCTGTTATGAATGAAATAAGCCGGTGTGATGGAATTGGCAGACGTGACGGACTCAAAATCCGTTGATGGCGACATCGTGTGGGTCCGAGTCCCACCCCCGGCACCAGCAAAAAGGACGTCCCCGCAGGGTACCTCCTTTTTGCTGGTGCTGATCGATGAGCGAGAAGTTACTGCAAGTTGTGTGTACGACGGGGAAAGCAGGCTATGGTGCAACTTGC
>JAZQXS010000012.1:0-3423 GCA_045633025.1 Eubacteriales bacterium
GGCGCGGCGCACGCGGCTGATGGATATGCGCGAACAACGGGAAAGGTCGGCGTGGTGATCTCCACCTCCGGCCCGGGTGCTACCAACCTGGTTACGGGTATTGCAACCGCCTATTTGGACTCGATTCCCATGGTTGCCATCTGCGGGAACGTACCGACCACACAGATCGGTACGGACAGCTTCCAGGAGATCGACATTACGGGTGTGACGCTTCCCATCACCAAGCACAATTATTTCGTCAGCAACGTGGAAGATTTAGCGGACACCATCCGAGAGGCGTTCAAGCTTGCCAAGTCGGGCAGACCGGGGCCTGTGCTGATCGACGTGCCCAAGGACGTACAGATCGCGAAATGCGAATATGAGGCGCAGGCTCCCGTAGAAAAAGACGTTCCCTTTGCCGCGAAGGACGTGCGTATCGAGGAAGCGGCGGAGATCATCCATGCGGCCAAGCGCCCCTTCATATACTTCGGCGGCGGCGTCATCGCATCCAATGCGCAGGATGAGGTTTTAGCCCTTGCACAAAAGATCGACGCGCCCATCGGTTGCTCCTTGATGGGACTGTCGGCGATTCCCACCGATCATCCGAGATTTCTGGGTATGCAGGGCATGCACGGTCACTACGCATCCTCCATGTCCATGCACCATGCCGATGTGATCCTATCCCTCGGTGTTCGCTTTAACGACCGCGTAACGGGCAACCGCACCAAATTTGCCAGAGGTGCCAGGATCGTCCATGTCGACGTGGACGGCTCGGAGCTGAATAAAACCGTCAATTCGGTCTGCGCCCTGCGCGGAGACGTGAAATTGACTCTGCAAAAGCTTCTGCCCCTTTTGAATGAAGGGAAAAAGCCCGATTGGATGGCGAAGGTAAACGCTTTCCGCGAGGAAGAAGAAACATATCTTGACAATCGTGAAGGACTCACGCCGCGCCGAGCCATGTTGACCCTGAACAAGCACCTCGGTGCGAACACCGCCGTTTGCACCGACGTGGGTCAGCATCAGATGTGGGCGGCGCAAAGCCTGGCCTTCAAAACCGCCAGACGTTTTGCGTCCAGCGGTGGTCTCGGCACCATGGGCTACGGCTTCGGCGCGGCGATCGGCGCGGCCTACGGTACGGGCGAGCGGAGTGTGCTTATCACGGGTGATGGTAGCTTCGGCATGAATCTGAATGAGCTCGCGACCGCCGTTCGCTACAACGTGCCCGTCGTGGTCATGATCATGAACAACGGTGTGCTGGGCATGGTTCGCCAATGGCAAACTCTATTCTACGACAAGCATTATTCCAATTCCGTGCTGGAGCGCAAGACCGATTTTGCCGCCTTTGCCAGAGCCTTCGGCGCGGACGGCGAGGCGGTGACGACTCCCGAGGCATTGGATGCGGCGCTCACCCGAGCCTTTGCCACCGAAGGTCCGTACATCATTGATTGCAAGATCGACAAGGACGAATTCGTTCTCCCCATGCTTCCGCCCGGCGGCAGTATGGATGATATTATAACAAATTTGGAGGTGTGATTATGAACCGATATACGTTAGCGGTACTCGTCCGAAATCAATTCGGTGTGCTCAACCGACTGACAAGTATGTTCCGCCGCCGTCAGTTTAACATCAGCTCCATTACGGCCAGTGAAACCGAGTCGGGAGAGTATTCCCGCATCACCTTCAGCTTTGACGGCGAGGAAAACGGCAAGCAACAGCTCATCAATCAGCTTTACAAATTGCCCGATGTTTGCTCCATCAAGGAGCTGACGGCAACCAATTCGCTCAGTTGCGAGCTGATGCTGATCAAGCTGAAAAACGATCCCGCCTCCCGTGACGACATTCACGCGGCGGCAGAGGCATTCAAGGCCGAGACCATTGATTACACCAAGGATTCCATCGTCCTTCGCGTCATCGGCAACAGCACGAAAATGGATGACTTTATTTCCCTCATGAGGGATCATACCATTCTGGAGATCTGCCGCACGGGCACGGCCTCCATTGAAAAAGGCGGCGCAACCCTCCGTCAAAACCTGAATCTGTAACAACAATTCCTACTGTGCCGGGATCGCCCCGACGGTTCCCCGCACGGCCCAAAATCAAAACAAATTTTTTATGAAAGAGGTATCATACCATGGCAAACAGAATTTTCTATCAGCAGGATTGCGATCTTGGAAAGCTCAACGGCAAGACCGTTGCGATCATCGGCTACGGCTCGCAGGGACACGCCCACGCCCTCAACCTGAAGGACAGCGGCGTCAACGTTGTGGTTGGTCTTTACGAAGGCTCCAAGAGCTGGGCGAAGGCAGAGGCGCAGGGACTTACGGTCATGACGAGCGCCGAGGCGACCAAGGCAGCCGACATCATCATGATCCTCATCAACGACGAAAAGCAGGCGGCGCTCTATAAGGAATCCATTGAGCCGAATCTGACCGAGGGCAAGACCCTGGCCTTCGCCCACGGCTTCAATATCCATTTCGGTTGCATCAAGCCCCCCAAGAACGTCAACGTCATCATGATCGCCCCCAAGGGCCCCGGTCACACCGTTCGCTCCGAATACCAGGCGGGCAAGGGCGTTCCCTGTCTGATTGCCGTAGAACAGGATGCCACGGGAGATGCGTGGGAGCTCGGTCTTGCCTACGCCCTCGGTATCGGCGGCGCGAGAGCAGGTGTGCTGGAGACCACCTTCCGCACCGAAACCGAAACCGATCTCTTCGGTGAGCAGGCAGTCCTTTGCGGCGGTGTTTGCGCGCTGATGCAGGCGGGCTATGAAACCCTGGTTGAGGCGGGCTACGACCCCAGAAACGCCTACTTTGAGTGCATCCACGAGATGAAGCTCATCGTTGATCTCATCTACCAGAGCGGCTTTGCGGGAATGAGATACTCTATCTCCAACACCGCCGAGTACGGCGACTACGTAACCGGCCCCAAGATCATCACCGAGGATACCAAGAAGGCCATGAAGAAGATCCTTTCGGACATTCAGGACGGCACGTTTGCCAAGGACTTCCTGCTGGATATGTCCTCCGCAGGCGCGCAGGTTCATTTCAACGCCATGAGAAAGCGCGCAAGCGAGCATCCCTCCGAGGTGGTCGGCGCGGATATCCGCAAGCTGTATAGCTGGAGCGACGAGGATAAGCTCATCAATAACTGATAGGAGGTGGCATTATGCCGAAGGAAAATGTCGTTACGGGCGTGAACAACGCCCCTCACCGCAGTTTGTTTCACGCCTTGGGGCTGACCGAAGAGGAACAGAAGAGACCGCTCATCGGTATCGTCAGCTCCCATAACGAGATCGTGCCCGGGCACATGAATCTCGACAAGATCGTGGATGCTGTTAAGCTCGGCGTTGCCATGGCGGGCGGTACGCCCATCGTATTTCCCGCCATTGCCGTTTGCGACGGCATCGCCATGGGACACACGGGTATGAAATACTCGCTCGTTACC
>JAZQXS010000013.1:0-3971 GCA_045633025.1 Eubacteriales bacterium
AGGTTGATCAGCGGATTGGACACCGACATATTGGCCGAGGCCTTCATGCCGTCCCGCACAAGCTGCTCGTTGACTGCCTCGTACCGCGCCTGCTCATATTCCTTGCGGGACAGCGCCTTGATCACGCGGATTCCCTGCGCGTCCTCGCGAACCACCCGTACCATGGCGTCGCCCGATTGCTGGGACTTGCGGTACAGCGGCACGCCCCGCTTGGAGACGACGTACACCGTCAGCACGATGAGGGGCATCACCGAGAACATCACCAGCGTCAGCACGGGGTCCAGCGCCAGGGTGATAAGCAACCCTCCGATGAGCAGAATGGGGGCGCGCACGCCCAGCCGTTGCATCATGCCCACCATGTGGTGGACGTTATAGGTGTCGGAGGTCAGACGGGATTCCAGCGAGGGAACCGTGAAGGCATCCGCCTGGGCGCAGGAGAGGCGCATGGTGCTGTCAAAGAGATCGTGACGGATGGCGGTAGCCACGTCCTTGGCCACGTGAGCCGCCATGCGGTTGGCCACGATGTTGAAAACCAGCGCCGCCACGGCGCAGACCGCCATCACGCCGCCCCACAGGAGAATGGAGCGGAATCCGCCGCGTGTATCTCCCGAGGCCGCGTAGCGGACGATGATCTCATCCAGGATCATGCCCAGTATGTAAGGCAGAGCCAACTCCACCAACGTCCCCGCGATCTTAATGGTCAGCCCCACCGACATCCGCCCGAAAAAGGGGCGCAGGTAGGCAAACAAGCGTTTCAAATTCCATTCAGCTCCTTCCGAAAATCAAATGCATGCAATCGAATCGGCTCTATTATAGCACAAAATTCCCCGTTTCGCAAGCATTCTGCTGAAAAAGCTGAAAACTTTCTGCGATAGGGGGAATTTTAGAGCTATACGGTCATGCCTTCCTCCGTATCCGCGCGATAAAGAATCCGTCGGTACGGTTGGCGTCGGGCAGAAGGGTCACCATACCGCCCTCCGAGACGATATCGGCAACCGAGCTGTCTTTGGCGGGGAATGTGAAATCCAGGGGCTCAAATTCGGGATGAGCCGCCAAGAATCCCGTCACGATGTTCTGATTCTCGGCGGGAAGGATGGTGCAGGTGGAGTAGACCAGCACGCCGCCCGGCTTGAGATACCCCGCGGAGGCCTCTAAAATGGCGGATTGAATGGCGGGCAGGCGGGTGGATTCGGTCATGTCCTTGTGACGGATCTCGGGCTTCTTGGCGATGACCCCCAGCCCCGAGCAGGGCACGTCACACAGCACGCGGTCGCATTTCCCCAAAAGGTTAGGATCGGGCTTGCGCGCATCTCGCTCCTCGGCGGTGACGATGGACAGCCCCAGCCGCTCCGCGCCTGCGGTGATCAAGGATAGCTTGCTCTTGTGCAGGTCGAAGGCGCGCACCTCCCCCATGTTTTCCATGGACAGCGCGATCCCGAAGGACTTGGAGCCGGGGCAGGCGCAGGTGTCGGCCACCACGTCGCCGGGACGGGCATCCAGTACGGCCGCGCAGAGCTGGGAGGCCTCGTCCTGAATGAAAAAGTCTCCGTCCGCAAAGGATCTCGTGGCGGTCAGAGCCCCCTCGGGTACGCGGAGCGCGTGGGGGGCGTAGAGGGCGGGGGCGGCGGCGATCCCCTCGGCGGCCAGCGCCGCGGCCAGCGCATCGGGGGATCTTCTCAGCGTATTGACCCGTACCGTCATGGGGGGCTTGACTCCAAAGGCGGTCAGCGCCGACAGCGCCTTCTCGTAGCCCAGCGCCTCTGCGAAGATTTTGCACAGCGACACGGGAACGCCGCAGCAAACCGCCATGAGCTCCATAGAGTCGGTCAGCTCGGGGAATCGGGCGCTCCAATCCGCGGGCGTGACCAGCTTGTTCTCGCGGGGCGCGCGCCCGCCGTCGGGCAGACGGGGCAGGGAAGCCTCGAACCGCAGGTAGGCTCGCAGAACCGCGTTGACGTACCCCGATACCTTGCGGGGAACCAGCGATACCGTTTCGTCCAGCGCGGCGTGATCGGGTACGCGATCCAGATAGATGAGCTGGTACAGCCCCATACAGAGCGCCATCCGAACCGCCTCGTCCAGCTCCTCGAGGGGACGGGAGGAGAACTTGCCCAGCAGGTATTCCAGGGTGGTCTTGCGCTCCAGCACGCCGTATACCAGCGCGGTGTAGAGATGGCGGTCGGGCTCGCTGAGCGGCGTACGCTTCAGCGCGGTATCCACGGCGATGTTGCCGTACTGCCCCCGCTCGACGGCGAGGAGGGTGTTCAAGGCCAACGCGCGGGGAGAGTTTTGAGGTGTGGGCATAGGGTGCTCCTTACGTTTGATGGTGTAGATATGCGGAAAATGCAGGGGCTCCACCCCTGCACCCTGCCTAACCCCTTTTTGAAAAAAGGGTTAAGAATCCCCAAAATTTAAAAAAATTGGATTCTTTGGGAGGAATTGGGGGCGAAGTCCCCGATAAACTCCGATTGAGCGTTAGAGAATCTGCTACGATGGGTTATCCGTTTTCTGCTTCTTGTATGCGGCAATCCCGCCGACGCAGAGGATGCCGCTGATAGCCGCCAGCGCGCCCAGCAGAACGTACTTAATGGCTTGCAGGTAGGAGAAAATGTCGATAACAGGGTATCGGATGTCGATCCCGAAGGGGTAGCGGTAGAACATGAACTCGCTCAGCAGCAAGCCGTTTATGTACTGTCCGAATTCTCCCACCGCGGCAGGCTGGGAAAAGCCGTAGGCCAACAATCCGCAGGCGAGAAGCATTCCGCCGTACACAAGGATCGGGGCAAGCCCCGCCGCATGCTTTCCCTTGATGACCCATACCAGACCCAGGATCGACAATACCATGCAAGCGATCAGGGGCAGGATCACGGGGGAGTAGACCAACAGCGCGCCTACAACCTTCGAGCCGTCAAAGGCCAGCGTAAACCCGCCGTCCTCGAGCACATCCAAGACATGAACGTTCATCTTGACCGCATTGTAGACCATCCACCAAAGCGCCAGCATGGGCGCCTGAAGCGCTACCGCGGCGATGGCCCAAGCCTTTTTCATTTTGGTACTCATAGAATGAAATTTACTTTCTGAAGATTCTTTGGAATCCAAACCCTTTCTTTCAAGAAAGGGTTTGGTGGGGTGCAGGGGCAACGCCCCTGCTCGTACCTCCCCCTCACGCCAGCGCCAGCAGATCGCGGAAGGCCTGGATGTAGCCTCCGGCGGTTTCGGCATCGCCCGCCTCGGCAAAGATGCGGAGCAGAGGCTCGGTGCCCGAGAAACGGCAGATGACGTAGCTGTTGTCCGAGAAGTAGACCTTACAGCCGTCCTCGTAGCTCACGAGATCAATGGGCTTGCCGAAGAAGGGAAGCTTCTGCTCCTCGAAGATGATATGGTGAACCGTGGCCTTCTGCTCTGCGGTGAAGGTGATGTTGTCCTCCACCAGCTCGAAGTGGCCGTACTTTCGCTCCAGCTCGTCCATGATGGCCGAGGGGGACTTGCCCACCGCCGAGATCATCTCCACGAACAGGGAGGCGGCGTAGATGGAGTCCTTGCCGTGGATGTGGCCGCGTACCGTCAGTCCGCCCGAGGACTCGCCGCCCAGCACCGCATCCACTTCGTCGATCTTGGAGGATATGTACTTGAAGCCCACGGGCACCTCGTAGCAGACCTCGCCGAAGTCGGCGGCCATCACGTCCAGCATGTGGGTGGTGGCCAGATTGCGCACCACGGGGCCCTTCCAGCCCTTCACCTCATGGAGATACCAGTAGAGCATGACCAGGATTTCGTTGGCGGACAGGTAGCGGCCGTTGCCGTCGATGATACCCAAGCGGTCTCCATCGCCGTCAAAGGCGATACCCAGCTCGTATTTGCCTGCAACCACACGGGTGCGAAGCTCCTCCAGCCCGGCCACCGAGGGGGCGGGATGGTGGCCGCCGAAGTGGGCGTCGCGGGTGTTATGGATCATGTCCACCGTGCATCGC
>JAZQXS010000014.1:0-5001 GCA_045633025.1 Eubacteriales bacterium
ATCCGATCGCCTATGCCTCCGGCGCCATCGGTGAGGAAACCATACGCGAAGGAATCAACATGACTCAATAAAAACGAGGGGTACCTCGCGCGCAACCTGCGCGCGAGGTACCCCTTCATCGTTAAATTCTGCGTTGCGGATCATTATAGCAAGCGGCCGAAAAGCTTTGGGGATTCCTCCCGAGGCACGCTCTCTGTTCCATGTTCTCATTGAGGATTCGTGTCAACCGACAAGACTCCGCAATTTCTTTTTATCGGTCACCACGATGCCGCGCCGCGTGACCTCGATCATGCCGTCCGAGGCAAGCTGCTTGAGGGTTCGGGTGATGACCTCCCGCGCCGTTCCCAGGTGCCGCGCGATCATCTCGTGGGTCACGCTGACGGTATCGGTTCCGCCGGACGCCGTTTCGTCCAGAAGGAAGATGGCCAACCGGGTGTCCATGCTCATGAACACGATCTGCTGCATCACCCACATCACGTCCGAAAACCGCTGAACCGTGACCTCCAGCGCGTAATTCTGCACCTCCAGGTAGCGGTTGCTCACGTCTCCGAAGGCCGCCGGGCTGATGCGGTAGCACGCAGTAGACTCCTCCGCCTCCACGAACACGTCAAAGGTCACGCTTTTCAGCACGCAGGAGGCCGACAGCATACAGATCTCCCCGGGGGTAAGACGGTAGAGCGTGATCTCCTTCCCCGTATCGGAGAGCATATAGATCCGAAGTCTTCCGCTCCGCACGATGAACAGACCCGTACACCCCATATTATCGTGCACCGCCTGCGCCTTTTCAAAGTACTCCTCTGCGGTGTTATCGCACAAAAGCTTCCGATCCGCCTCCGACAGGGTCTGCCAGAAGGGGAAATAATTCTCATAAAACTCTGCAATCGCCACGTTCAAGACTCCTTTCTGTCTGAGGGAAAACAGCGCCCGCTCTCACTTTCCGCCGAGCTTGACCATCCGCACGTCGCGTCCTGCGAAGGGGAGGTAGCGGTACTCACCGAGCAGGCGGCTGGTGATGCGGGAGGCATACTTCTGCTGGAGCTCGTCTGAAGTGAAGTTGGTATTGATGATGGTGGATCTCTTACGGCTGAGGCGGGTATTGATGACGTTGTAGAGCACTGCCACGGTGAACTGATTGATCATCTCGGCGCCCAGATCATCCAGAATGAGCAGGTCACACTCAAAGTACTGCGCCGTACCCAGCCCCGTCTCGCCTCCCATGGAATTTCCGTAGCGCTGTACCTCAAAATCCGCGATCATATTGGGGACGCTGGTATAGAACACGTCACAGCCCTTTTCTATGACACGTTTGGCGATGGACGTGGACAGGTGGGTCTTTCCCAAGCCGGTCGCGCCCGAAAGGATCAGATTGCTGCACACGGCGGGGTCGAAGTCATCCGCATAGGCCTTGCAGATATCCAAGATCCGCTTCATGTGCGCCGCGGTCTTCGCGTTATCCGCATAGTAACGCAGATCGAAGGACTCGAAGGACTGGGTGCGGAGCAGATGCGCCATGCCCGAGGACTCATAGGCGGCCTCCACCAGCTTTTTCTTCATGCAGGAGCAGATCTTGAAATTGTAAAACCCCTCGTCCATGCACAGAGGGCACTCGTATTTCACCTCGGTGTAGTCGGCGGGATAGCCGTGCGCCACCAAAAGCTGACGCTTCGCTTCCTGAAGCGCTTGATTTTCCCGCCGAACCTCGGCGACCTTGGATTCCACGTCCTCTCCCTGAACGGCGGCATTCATGATGGCAAGTCCGGTCTTGCCCAGCGCGCGGTCGATCTCATACAGCTCGGGAATGGCGGCCTGCGCCTCTGCGCGCCGCAGGTCGGCGGCCTCCCTGGCGCGCAGGTATTTATCCTCGTACTCCTTGCGGATACGGGTATAGTTCGCTTGGTTGTAAGCCATAGACACACCTCTTATTCGTACTTATTGATCTAAAACGGCGGGGTCAAAATCCTCCCCCAGGCTTCGCTTGACCGCGGCCATGAAAAAGTCGTTCGTATCAAAGGAGCTGTTCTGCTGGGGCGCGTTGAAGGGCGCCTTGGAGGCGCGCTGCTTGGCGCGCTCCTTATCCTCGCGGAAGCCCTTTTCGTAGGCGCGGATGGCCTCGATGGTGGTCAGGTTATTCCCGTTCCACTTGGAAAGAATGGCATCCATATACGGCAGATTGTACTCCCGACGGTTCTCCAGCGTGATCTGGTAGGCGTAGTAGATGATCTCGTATCGGAAGCCGAATTCCGACCGCCAGCGGGTAAAGGCGTTGGTCTCGCCGTCGGTCAGCATACGGTTTCCGAGCCCCAGCAGGCGGCGGAGTACGTTGATATCCTGGGCTATATTGCCGGAGGACGGCGCAACGCCCCCCTTCGGCTCGGCATTCAGGATGCTTTCCACCGCGTCGGTGGCGCGCTCCGGGGTCAGCTCCCCCTCTCGGATGGCTTTGACGGCGGTATTCTCAGCCTCCCGCTTGGCGATGATGGCATCGAGGGTGGAGAGTCCGTCCTCGTACCAGTGCTTCAGGATTCCGTTCGTGTAGTTTATATTGGGGGATCCCTTCGTATCGACGGTGATGTTGTAGGCCATCTCCACGATCTCGATGTCGTATTGATACTCGTATATCCACGTGGACAGGTATTTCTTCTCCTTCGGGGTCAGCTTCCGCTCGCCCAAGCCAAACATGGCGCGGATACGGCGTTCAAATTCGTTCATACGCTCCAAATCCACGAATTTCTGCTGGAGCGCCTCGTCGGTCAGGATGCCCTCCTTGTGAAATTCCGCCGCCATGCGGTAGACGTAATTGAGACTCTTTCCCTGATTCCCGCGCTCGCGGAAATGGCGGCTACAGTAGGCCAGCAGAGAGATCACATAATTCCAGGAGAGCCCCCAGGTATCCACTAAAGAGATAATAAGCACCGAATCCCGCTGATTGAACATACCGCCCCAAGCGCACTGGCATTCGTCCAGGTAGGTGGAGGCCTCGCGATTGCGGGTCATAAAGGCTTCGATCTCCTCGGTGGTATACGCGGGGATCTCGTCCAGCATTCTGACGTTCGCGCGGGTGACCGTCACCGAAGGGGTGACCGTCACCGAAGGGGTCGGTTTCGGGGATTCGTTCGCCGCGGCGGGCGTATCCTCGACGGGCGCGGCGGCTTCCGAGGGGGCGGCCGTTACCGTAGGCTCGTCCGCTTCCTCCTCCATGAGCTCCAGCACGCCCACGCCCCGCCAAAAGGCCAGCGCGGCTTCCGCCTGCACGTCGGTGAGTCCCGTCCGTTCGCAAATACGGCTCATGCATTCCTCGCAGCTCTCCCCGGCCAGCAAGCGCGGCTCGGCGCAAAGAAAGAACAGCAGCTTGATGTCGTTTTTGGTCGCGCGGTCAATGGATCCCAACGCGGCGGTGGGCAGAGTGGCCACACCCGTCCCGTAATTGATCTTTATGTTCATATACAATCCTTTATCGTAAATGGTGGATCAGAATTCTTCCGGATTTTCCGGATTATCCGGATTATCCGGGCTATCCGGGTTTTCCGGACTCTGCGCTTCGCCTTCGGATGCGGCTTCGGCATTCAGACGGGAGGCGATCTTGTAGTTCAGGATCATGAGGGAGTCGCCCAGGTGAACGTTCTCCACCACAATCTCGGAGGGAGAGTAGCCCAGCTCCACGCCCATGTAGTTCCAAAGTCCCTTGACCTTACAGGCAACCAGACGGGCGGCGATATCCCGCACCTGCTCCTTGGGGCAGGTAATGACCGCGATATCCACCTCGTGAGCCGCGCAGAACTCCTCCAGGGTATCCAGCGCGTGCACCTCGATATCCGCCACCGTTTGCCCGACCAGGCCTTCGCCCGTATCGAACATAGCCAGGATATCCACGCCCCGCTTTTCGAACATGGATTGATGCACCAGCCCGCGGCCAAGATCTCCCGCCCCCACGATGATCGCGTGAAAGCCGGCGCCGACGCCCAAAATCTCGCTGATCTTGGCAAAGAGATAATTGACGTTATAGCCGTAGCCCTGCTGACCGAAGCCGCCGAAGCAGTTGAGATCCTGGCGGATCTGGGAGGCGGTGACGTTCATCATGGCGGACAGCTCGCCCGAGCTGATGCGCATTTTGCCTTGGGTGATCAGCTCCCGCAGATACCGATAGTACCGAGGGAGGCGCTTCACAACAGCGTGGGAGACCGAAATGGGATGGTTGGTCGAGTTGTTGTTTTCCATGTGTGTTCCTTTCAGAGCATATAATCGGAGGCGGAGGCGTTAAGGGAGGTATCGGCAAAGCTTCCCTTTTGATACTCAAAGTAACCGGCGGCGGCGATCATGGCGGCGTTATCCCCGCAGAGGCCGCGGTCGGGCACGATGAAACGGATCCCGCGCTTGTCGCAGAGGCGGGCGAGCGCCGAGCGGATATGGGAATTGGCGGCCACACCGCCGGCCAGCACCAGCGTATCCACGCCCTTCGCGGCGGAGGAGAGCGCCATGTCGGTCTTTTTGACGATGCCCTGCACAATAGCCTGGGTATAGGAGGCGGCCAGGTCGGCGCGGCTGATGGGCTCGTCCTTCTGGACGGCGGAATTGATGATATTCAGCGCGGCGGTTTTGAGGCCGCTGAAGGAAAAGTCCAGATTATCCCCCTGTACCGCAGGGCTGGGCAGGGCGTAGGCCTTGGGGTCGCCCTCGTAGGCCAGCTTGTCCAAGGCGGCGCCGCCTGGATAGGGCATTCCAATGACCCGTCCCACCTTATCAAAGGCCTCGCCCGCCGCGTCGTCACGGGTGGCGCCGATCTCGTTGAAGGTGGTGTAGTCCTCCACCAGATAGAGGGAGGTATGGCCGCCCGAAACCACTCCCGCCAAGTAGGGCGGGGTCAGGGAGGGCTCGGGCAGATAGGCGGCGGCCACGTGGCCGTGGATGTGGTTCACCGAAACAAGGGGGATACGGTTGGCGTAAGCCAAGGATTTCGCAAAGTTGACACCTACCAAAAGGGCGCCGATGAGGCCGGGGTGGGTG
>JAZQXS010000015.1:0-8734 GCA_045633025.1 Eubacteriales bacterium
TATACCGATGGGAGACACCGAAGCGCTCCTCTTCAAACGTACAGAGATATTCTGCCTTACCTTGAACCCGAACATACACGTCAAAGGCGCCGGGACGGCAACTGACCGCCAGCGTGTTTGCCTCGCTGGCAAAGGACGGAAGTTCCCTCTCTTCCACGCGGTCTCCGCATCGGTATTCCAGCATACTGCGGGAGACCGTCACCGAGGCGGAGGCCTCCGGGATGGCAAAGCAGAACCCGACAGCCCCACCGTCCCACTCCGCCGTCACCTCGTAGGTGGCGTAGGGAAAGAACTGACACAGCCATCGTTTGGCGCTCCCGCGGCGCAGAACGTAGGTATTGTCCGCCACGGCCTCATCAAGGTCTTCGCCGGCGTTTTCGCCGGACTCCAGCAGAGGATAGGGGTCGCCTCGCCGGTTGGTGACGAAATCCTTGCAAAACGACATTTCGGAAAGACCCAGCTTCAGATTTTTATAGAAGGAAACCGCGAATTTCCGCTTGAATTCGGCATTCAGAAAATTCTCCATAGAGCCTCCGCGCACCTCAAAGCGCACGCCCCAAAATCTTAGCCGATTTCACCAACCGCTTGGAGGTGACCCACGCGGTACTGCCGGGGCAGAGGCGGTAAAGTCCCAGCGTGGCCAGAATGTACCACGCCGAGGTGGTTCCGTTGTCCTCGTCGCCGGGGTAGCCGTCGGAGGCGGAGGAGAAGGTCTCGCGAGCCAGCCGCTCCACCCAGTAGTCGGTCTTTCCCTGCTCGCCCAACGCGGCGAACAGGTATGGCAGGTGGAAGGAAGGTTGATTGGAGATCGCCATCTGGCCAAAGTCGATGAGCGCCATTTCGGTCATTTCGTGGATCTCCCCGCCGTATCCGAACACGCGGTAGCGGGGCGGCTCGGCAAAGAGCGCGTCCAGCTTCTCCAAAAGCTTTTCCCGCCCGCCGTACAACGCGGCCAGACCGTCCACGTCGTGCGGAACGGCAAAGGAGCTCTGCCAAGCCGAGCCCTCGGTATACTCTCCGCCCCACGCCGCGGGGTCAAAGAAGGAAGCCATCCGCCCCTCCTTGTCGCGCCCCCGCATGAAGCCGCTTTGCGGATCGAACAGGTTACGGTAATTCTGGGCGCGGCGGGTGTATTCCTCCGCCAGCTCGCCATAGCCGAGTACGCGCGCCACCTGAGCGATGCACCAGTCGCCGTAGGCAAAATCCAGCGTCAGATTCACCGACTCGCGGTGCTCTTCGCGGGGCACGTAGCCGTATTTCAGATAGGAAGTAATGCCATTTCGGCCGTACCGCGCCTCGGGCGCCTCGTTGTTCGCGTGATTCAGCATTCCCCGCAACGCACTCTCCAGTGTCTCGCGGCGGCCGATGCCGTTCACCGCCGCTTCGGCGATCACCGCGTCGATCAACGTGCTGGGCATACAGCCCACCTCACCCAAGGATACCCAGCGAGGCAACCAACCGCCGTCCAGATAGTCCGTCACGAAGCCGTCCAGCATCTCGGCAAACTCCTCGCGGGCGATGAGGGTATACAGGGGATACACGGTGCGATAGGTATCCCAGAATCCGTTGTCGGTATAGCGTACACCCGGACGGGTTTTGCCGTCGGCGGGGGTGTAGTGCACCGGAGCGCCGTCCCCGTCCAACTCATAGGCCTTTCGCGGGAACAGGAACGCGCGGTAGAGGCAGGAGTAGAAGGTTTTCATCTGCTCCTCTCCTTCGGGGGTGTCCTCGGTCTTGATCTCGATGCGGCTGAGCTTCTCCTCCCACGCCGCCTCGGCAGACGCGCGAATCTCCTCAAAGCTCTGCTCTCCGCACTCGCGATCCAGCGCCGCCAGCGCCATTTCCTCGCTGATGTAGGAAATACCCATCCGCGCCTCCAGCGTCCGCCCCGTCAGCGCTACGTGGATACAGCGGGTCGTTCCCTCTCCCGCCGTATAAGTCTTGGCCTCGTCCACCTGACCGGCGCCGAAGCGCACCGCAAAGTGCATCTTGAAATCCACCAGCGCGTCATTGTTGTGTCCGTCGGTGTAGCCGTAAAGCGTGGCGGTCGCGGCATCGTAGCGGTAGGTGTAATTCCCTTGAACAGGCAGGAAGGAAAGGTAAGCCTGTCGGTCGTCCGTAAAGGTCAGCCGCAGGGCAGCACAACGCTCGGTGGGCGTCAATTCAAAAAGACACTCCGACCGTAAAAAGGTCAACTTCAGATAATCGGGACGCTGGACGGTGTCCTGCAACCGACGTCCCGACCAGGCGCGGTCACCTCGGTTGGCCACCACGTCGTTTTGGGGCACCATCAGCACCGTACCGAAATCCCCGATCCAAGGACTGGGCTGGTGAGTCAGACGCACGCCCTCGGCGTACTCATGCTCGGGATGGTAGAACCAGGACGAGCCGCCGTCGGTCTGGATGCTGAAGGAAGCCATACCGAAGGGGAGCTGCGTCAAGGGCAGCGTATTGCCGTGGGAGCGGCGGGGGATGGATTTGGTTCCCATGTTGATATTGACGTAAGGGAGATAGCGCATAGTGGTTCCTCCGTTCGTTGAATGGTTTAAATTTACAAAATTCAGACGTTCTTGCGGAAATAAATTGTTCCAAATGTATTGTACCATATTTTGCGCGGAGTGTCAAGTGAATGTGAAGGATTCACCCGCAGGAGTTCAAAAATTTGCGTCAAAAAAAGGCTGAGTCCCCTGCTTTTTCGCAAAGCAAACGGCTCAGCCTATGGCCTGCAACAGAAAATTGCAGTTTACGGTTACGATAACGATCAGCTTGCAAGCCCCCGTATAAACCCGCGAAAAAAATAGAAGGACAGAACAGCCACGATCAGCGCGGCAATGGCAATCAATAGAATTTTCAGAATCATTTTCAGAAGCCTTCTTGCCTTGGCGTTTTTCTGTTTTCGCTCTGATCTCATCTGTTTTTTTGCTGTTTTAATGCGAGCTTTCTGTTTTTTCAGCTCCTCTCCTTCTTTTTTGTATTCCTCTTGCGTAACCAAAAATCGACGGCGATGCTTGATCATCCACCACAAAGCAAACAGAACAAGCCCCAAGAAAAGCAATGCAAATATGAACCAAAAATATCCAACACGAACAGACCGCGGTGATGCAATGATTTCCGGATTTTGAGGATCATAAAATATTTGCACCTGTTCGCCAACCTCATAATGAGCGCCGCTGCCTACTCTAAAAGATATTTTTGTATCGGTTTTTAATTCTCTGTTATAAACAATTCCATCCACTTCGTATTCTATATATATCTCCTGCCAATTCAAACCTCTACTCCGAACATGACTGTCAACATCGACAATAGTTGCCTCAAGCAATTCCATATCAGATACGAGCTGATCATATTGAATTTTGAATATAACAAAAAATGCAACAATAGAACTGAACAATATCGCGCAGAACAAAAGGGCTGTCAGGCCTTTCTTGAAAGCCCTATTATATCTCAAATCCTCCATGGAAGCACCGCCTTTCTTGAAACATTATACCATAATACTAAATTTTTTTCAATATAAAATAAAACGCTTTTCGACCTTCGGGAGAAAAGCTACCGTAGCAAAAAGACCGCCAAACCAAGTTCGGCGGTCTTTTTGCTTTGGAGCGGATTACGGGGCTCGAACCCGCCACCTTCGCCTTGGCAAGGCGACGCTCTACCAAATGAGCTAAATCCGCAAGCTGAGACTTGCTCAGCAGTATGGTGCCTCCGGTCGGAATCGAACCAACGACACGGGGATTTTCAGTCCCCTGCTCTACCAACTGAGCTACAGAGGCAAATCATGTAAGCTAAAAAAGTGATGAACCGTTCCTTTCGGAACGGTCTCTCAAAAAATGGCGACCCGAAGGGGACTCGAACCCCTGACCTCTAGCGTGACAGGCTAGCGTTCTAACCAACTGAACTACCGGGCCGTATATGGAGCGGATTACGGGGCTCGAACCCGCCACCTTCGCCTTGGCAAGGCGACGCTCTACCAAATGAGCTAAATCCGCAGGTTTCACACCTGCGTGCAGATGTGAAATTTTGGAGGCGCCACCCGGAATCGGACCGGGGATAAGGGTTTTGCAGACCCGTGCCTTACCGCTTGGCCATGGCGCCTTAGTTGTAAATGCGGATGCGATGTGATTCGCACCCGCATCGATCTGGAGCGGATTACGGGGCTCGAACCCGCCACCTTCGCCTTGGCAAGGCGACGCTCTACCAAATGAGCTAAATCCGCACACCGAGACGAGTCTCGGGAATGGTGCCTCCGGTCGGAATCGAACCAACGACACGGGGATTTTCAGTCCCCTGCTCTACCAACTGAGCTACAGAGGCGAACAGCCAAACTGATAACCTTGAGCCGTTAACCGTTGACCGTCAATCGCTCCCGACGGAAGGGCTCCGCAGGAACTTACTTCTTCAAAAGAAGTGGCGACCCGAAGGGGACTCGAACCCCTGACCTCTAGCGTGACAGGCTAGCGTTCTAACCAACTGAACTACCGGGCCGTAAGATGGTGGGAACAATAGGGCTCGAACCTATGACCCTCTGCTTGTAAGGCAGATGCTCTCCCAGCTGAGCTATGCTCCCATGTTGCCGCGTTTTCAGCGACTTGCTTATTATAGCACATCATTTTGATTTTGTCAATAGGTTTTCGAAAAGTTTTTGAAAAACTTTTTCAACCTCTTGCCGCTCGGCTGTGGTCTCGCGACTCTCTCAACGACTCGCTTATTATAGCATACCGATTCGATTTTGTCAATAGGTTTTCAAAAAGTTTTTTGAAATTTTTTCAAGGTCTTTTCCATAGCTTCGCCGCCAAGATTTTCAAAGAAAATGCCGTATCCCCGTTGCAAAGACCGCCGTTTTGTGCTATAATGTTATGGAATATTTTCCTCAAGGAGGTACGCATATGTCCGCTCTTTCGAAATTCCGCTCCGTCTCCCCCGCCGACCTGCCCGATAACTTCTTTACCCGCATCGGAGACGATTGGATGCTCATTACCGCCGAGAATTCCCACGGCGAGATCAATACCATGACCGCAAGCTGGGGTTGCGCCGGGATCCTGTGGAACAAGCCCGTCGCCATCTGCTTCATCCGCCCCCAGCGGCACACCTACGGTATCGTAGAGGATACCGACACCCTGACCCTGTCCTTCTTCCCCGCCGGCGAATACCGCGATGCCCTGCGCTACTGCGGCACCAAGTCGGGTCGAGACGGTGACAAATTCGCCGCCGCAGGGCTGACCGTGGCTCACGCCGCAAGCGGCGCGCCTTACGTGGACGAGGCCAATCTTGTGCTGGTCTGCCGCAAGCTGTACGCCGACGACCTCAAGGAAAATTGCTTCATTGACCCCGAGATGCTGAAGCACTACGCCGCCCGTGATTACCACCGCTTCTATATCTGCGAGATTGCAGAGGTTCTGGTGCGGGAATAAACCATATACTAAAGAGGATACAATCATGCAAGACATCATTCATACCCACGTCGAATCCGTCTGCCGCGCCGCCAAGGAGGCCTCCCGCGGCTACGGCTCCACCTCCACCGCCGAGAAGAACGCCCTGCTCTGCGCCATGGCCGATCAACTGACCGCCGATTGCGCCGCCATTCTGTCCGCCAACGCCGAGGATCTGGCGGCCGCCGCCGAGAACGGCGTTCCCAAGACCATGCTGGATCGCCTCAAGCTGGATGAAAAGCGCCTGGCGGGCATCTGCTCCGCCCTGCGCGAGGTGGCTTCCCTGCCCGACCCCATCGGCTCGGGCGAGCAGACCATCCGCCCCAACGGCCTGGTCATCCGCCACGTCCGCGCCCCCATGGGTTGCGTGGCCATGATCTACGAGGCTCGCCCCAACGTCACGGTGGATGCCGCCGCCCTCTGCCTCAAAACAGGTAACGCCGTGGTGCTTCGCGGCGGTAAGGAGGCCATCCGCTCTTCCATGGCGCTGGTGGACTCCATGCGCAAGGCGCTGACCGCGCGGGGCTTCTCCCCCGACCTCATCGGTCTGATCACCATGACCGACCGCGCCGGCGCTACCGCCCTTATGAACATGCGGGGGCTCGTGGACGTGCTCATCCCCCGCGGCGGTAAGGGACTCATCCGCTCGGTGGTGGAAAACGCCCGCATCCCCGTCATTGAGACGGGCGCGGGCAACTGCCACCTGTACGTAGACGCCGCCGCCGACCTGGAAAAGGCCGTCAGCGTAGCCGTCAACGCCAAGTGCTCCCGCCCCTCCGTCTGCAACGCCATTGAGACTCTGCTCTGCCACCGCGCCGTCGCCGAGAAATTCCTGCCCATGATGGCCGAGGCTATGGCATCCTACAACGTGGAGTTCCGCGGAGACGAGGCCGCCCGCGCCATCCTGCCCTCTGCGGTGCCCGCCGCCGAGGAGGATTGGGATACCGAGTACAACGACTTCATCCTGGCCGTCCGTGTGGTGGACTCCCTTGACGAAGCCCTCGCCCATATCGCCCGCTACTCCACGGGTCACAGCGAGGCCATCATCACCGAGAGCATGGCCGCCGCCAACCGCTTCCGCAACGAGGTGGACGCCGCCGCCGTCTACGTCAACGCCTCCACACGGTTTACCGACGGCGGCGAGTTCGGCTTCGGCGCCGAGATCGGCATCTCCACCCAGAAGCTCCACGCCAGAGGCCCCATGGGTCTGTACGCCCTGACCACGGACAAGTATCTGATCGACGGAGACGGGCAGATTCGCTGATCCATTTCGCGCGTCTGAAAGGTTCCGCCCATGCCATCCCATCTCTTCTCCGCCCTCTCCCAAGCCTCCCCCGCGCAGCTCCTTGTCGGCTCCGTCGCCATACTCCTTCTCCTGTCGGCGCTGTTCCGCCTGTGCCGCTACGCCCACCGCCGACGGGCGTATAAGGCCTCGGAGTACGCCCAAAACACCCGCAAGCCCATGGGAAAAGCCCTGTCCGACGCAGGCTCCCGCGGGGAGTACGAGCTCTACCTGGAGACCGACCGCTACTTGGAGGACAAGGGGCACTGGCTCTTCAACGTCTATATCCCCCGCCCGAACGGCACCACCACCGAGATCGACGCCATCCTGTTCCACCCCTCGGGCATCTACGTCATCGAGTCCAAGAACTACCGCGGGCAGATCATCGGTGGCGACCGCCGCGAGCAGTGGCTTCAATGCTTGAAGACGAGCCGCCGCGGCCCCGTCCAAACCTACGCCTTCTACAATCCCCTGAAGCAGAACCGCATCCACGTGGACGCCCTCCGCGCCCGCCTGGGACAGGCCTACGCCCATATTCCCCTCTACTCGGTGATCCTGTTCGGAAACCATTGCTCCCTCAAGCGCGTCCGTCTCACAGAGAGGGACTGCATCCTGGATCACCGCCGCAACTTCCCCTTCATCGTCAACCGCATCGCGGCTCGCACCTCCTTTGCGGACACCGAGCGGATCATGGAAGCCTACGAGGCCGTCTCCCCCCTCTCGGGGGCCGACCGCGCCACCAAAGCCCGCCACAAAAACGAGGTCCGCACCGCCCGCAAGCGCTCGCCGTACAAGGAAGTGACCCTCTACGCCTGAACGCCTCCGAGCTCCTGCCCCCTCTGCGGCGGCGCCCTTATCACACGGATCGCAAAGAAAGGCCCCCGCGCGGGAAGCCGATTCCTGGGGTGCTCCAACTTCCCCTCCTGCCGCTACACCCAAAACATAAACGAGGATCCATAACATGAACTACCGCCAAGAACACGACTCCATGGGAGACGTACACGTCCCCGCTGACCGCTACTGGGGCGCCCAGACCCAGCGGAGCCTTGAAAACTTCCCCATCGGCACCGAGAAGATGCCTGTGGAGATCATCCGCGCCTTCGGCTACTTAAAGAAGGCCGCCGCCCTGGCCAACGCCGCGCTTCGCCCCGCCAAGATGACCGCCGAAAAATGCGCCGCCATCTGCGCCGCCTGCGACGAGGTCATCGCAGGCAACCTGGACGCCCACTTCCCCCTCGCCGTCTGGCAGACGGGGAGCGGCACCCAACCCAACATGAACGCCGACGAGGTCATCGCCAACCGCGCCAACGTCTTGGCCGCGGAGCTGACCTCCCCCGCGGATATTCCCGCCGCAAGACGGCTCTGCCATCCCAATGACGACGTGAATATGTCCCAATCCTCCAACGATACCTTCCCCACCGCCATGCATCTGGCGGCGCTCCTCGGCATCAAGCGGGAGCTGATCCCCGCCCTGGATCGCCTCGCCGCCACCATGCTCCGTCTGGAATCCGAGAACGCCGACGTCATCAAGAGCGGCCGCACCCATCTCCAGGACGCCACCCCCATCCGCTTCTCCCAGGAGATCTCGGGCTGGCGAGGGATGCTGGAGGTCACCCGCCGTCAGATCATCGCATCCTGCGAGGGGCTGTCCTCCCTGGCGCTGGGCGGTACGGCCGTGGGAACGGGCATCAACGCCCCAGCGGGCTTCGATACCCTGGCCGCCGAAAAGCTCTCGGAGCTGACCGGAGAGCGCTTCATAACCGCCCCCAATAAGTTCCACGCCCTCACGTCCAAGGACGAGCTGGTCTTTGCTCACGGCGCCATGAAGGCGCTGGCCGCCAATCTCATGAAGATCGCCAATGACGTACGCTGGTTGGCCTCAGGCCCCCGTTGCGGGCTGGGTGAGATCTTCATTCCCGAAAACGAGCCCGGCTCCTCCATCATGCCCGGCAAGGTCAACCCCACCCAGTGCGAGGCGCTGACCATGGTGGCCGTGCAGGTCATGGCCAACGACGTGGCGGTCGGC
>JAZQXS010000016.1:0-15730 GCA_045633025.1 Eubacteriales bacterium
TGCTGTTCGGCCACGTAGGGCGAGGGGATCAGCACAGCCGCCTTTCCCGTCAGCGCCAGCTCGGATATGGACATAGCTCCGGCGCGGGAGATCACCAAATCCGCGGCGGCCATCTGATCGGGCATATCGTAAATATAGTCCACCAGCCGCATACGGTCACAGCTTCCCGCCGAGGTCTGATCCCACGCGGCGCGGACACGGTCATAGTCCCGTTTTCCGGCGGCGTGAAGAAGCTTGACACGGCTATCGGTCGTCAGCTCAACCGCCAGCTTCACAACGGCATCATTGACGTATTCCGCGCCCAGACTGCCTCCGAAGGACAACACGAACAGCTCGTCGGGAGCAAGGCCAAGACGCGCCCGCGCCTCCTCGCGAAGACTCTCACGAAAGCCGGGCATCATGGGATTACCCACCCGAACCATGCGCTTCCCCGCGCCGAGACGGTCGAGTGTGGCTTCAAAGTTGACCATGACCAAATCGGCCTTGTCCTTGAGCTTGAGCACCGCCTGCCCGGGCAGGGCGTTGGACTCATGGAGGGCTGTGGGGATCCCCTTCCGAATGCCCATGCGGCAGGTGGGCCAGCAGGCAAATCCACCCGTTCCCACGATGAGATCGGGACGAAATTCATCAATGATGCGTCCCGCCTCACTCTTGGATTTCGCCATCAAAAACGGGAGCTTTAGGTTAGAGGGCTTCCAAATGGGGCGCGCCATGCCCTGAATATGCACCGTATGGAGGGGGTATCCCGCCCGCGGCACCAGATCGTTCGCTTTATCCCGCGGCAGAGCCGACGCCACAAACGCAATCTCCGCGTCGGGTTGCTTTTCTTTTATGGTCGCGGCGATCGCCAGCGCCGGGTTTACGTGCCCCGCCGTACCGCCGCCTGTCATCAAAATACGCATAATAGTTCCTTTCCTTGGAAATGTCAATGGATTACGCAGGAGCGTTGCCCGCCCCTTATCTCTTCTGATACGAATACCTCGAAATAGACAGAATAATTCCCATCTCAAAGATCTGCAAGATCAGCGACGTACCGCCCGACGAGAAAAACGGAAGGGCGATACCCGTATTGGGCACGGAATTGGTCACGACGGCGATGTTGAGAATCGCCTGGAGCGCAACCTTGCAGGTCAGGCCGTAGACCACGATGGACGTAAATTTATCCGGCGCCTTGGACGCAATGCGGAAGCCTCGCCAAACCAACAGACCGAACAAGAGGATCACCGCCAGCGCGCCGACAAATCCCAGTTCCTCGCACACGATGGTAAATATAAAATCGTTTTGAGGCTGGGAGACGTAGCCGTACTTCTGCTGGCTGTTGCCGAGTCCGCGGCCGAAAAATCCGCCCGAGCCAATGGCGTTGAGTCCCTGAAGCGTCTGCCATGCCGAGCCCAGCGGATCCACGTTTTCAATATTGAGCCATGTGGTCACGCGAAGCATGGCGTAATCCGACACCAAAAGCACCAAGATCACCGCCGTCACGCCAATGGCGATCAAATACAAGAACCACTTCTTGTCCGTACCGCCGATATACATGGTTACAAGTCCCATAAGACCAATGATGATGATGCCCGACAGATGGTGCTCCAGCATGACCAACCCACAGATGAAGCCGAATACGATCATGGGATACAGAACACCGTAAACGAATTGGCCGCCGAAGCGTTGACGGGCATTGATCTGCCGCTCGTACTTGCTCATGATCAGCGCGATGCACAGGATAACCGCCATCTTGGCAATCTCCGAGGGCTGAACCGAGATGGGGCCGAGCTGGATCCAGCGGGTAGCGCCCGAGCCGTAGCTGGAACCGATGATCAGAACCAGCAAAAGCAAAACCACCGAGAGGGCGTAGGACGCCACGCCAAAGAATCGCCAGAACCAAGGGCGCGCCTTCCAGACGAAGGGCACGGTCACCGCCGTCGCCAGAATCAGGTAGAGGATGTGGCGTTTGATATAGTAAGCGCTGTCATCGTGGTACTGGGCGGCGTACACCGAGCTGGCGCTGAAGGCCATCAACGCGCCAAACAGGCACAGGGCGATCACGATGAGCAGAAAGGAATAGTCGATGTGCCCTTGCGTAAGCACCAAATCCTCGGCGGGCTCCGCCTTTTCCTTTTTGTAGACGGGCTCGGAATAGATCGGATCGTTCTTTTCGGTCTTTCTGTCGACAAAATCGCTGAAGGTATCCAACCCGTGCCCCACGTCCTCGCTCAGGTGTCTGGCACCGTCCTTGTTGGGAGTGTACCGTTTCAGTTGCTTTTTGACACGGTCTTTATCCATACGGGGGAGCTTGAATTTCATGGAAAACGGTCACCTCTCTTTCGGAAGAATGGAGTCTGCATCACAGCATTCCCAGCCATGCCAGCAGACAAAACGCCGCCGATACCAGCGTGAATACCCACACGATCTTGACCTCCTTCCACCCGCACTTTTCAAAGTGGTGGTGGAGGGGCGCCATCTTGAAGATGCGCTTGCCGTGGGACAGCTTGTAGTAGACCCGCTGGAGCAGGCTGGAGAGCATCTCGATGACGAACATGAAGCCCGCCAGCACAAAGAGGATCAGCTCCCCGGCCATGATTGCAGAGCCCATGATGACCGCCCCCAAAAACAGCGAGCCCGTGTCACCCATGAACATCTTGGCGGGGTGGTGGTTGTACACAAGAAAGCCCAGCACACAGCCAAGGAGAGCCGCGCCGACGAAGCCCACATAGCCGTCGATCACCTGAGAGGAACTGCGGGTAGATATAACCAGGCTGTACACCACCATGAACGCGGCCACGGTGGCGCAGATGGAGGAGGCCAGGCCGTCCAGACCGTCGGTGATGTTGGTGGCGTTGACGAAGCCCACCATGACCAGAAGGTAGACGGGGTAGGCGAACCAGCCCAGATCCCAGTACACGTGGAAGAAGGGGATGTGCAGGGCGGTGGTCAAATTGCCCGTGATCTTCATCATGGCGAGAAACGCGGCCGCAAGAACCACCTGAAGCAGGAATTTCTGTCTTTCGGTCAAGCCCTCATTCTGCCGTCTCATAAGCTTGAAGTAGTCATCCACAAAGCCGATGGCCGCGTTGAGGAAAGCGTACAGGCATACCAGCGCCAGCGCCAGCAGCTCGGATCTGTACAGCGCCCCCTCGTTGGCGGTTATCGCCTCAATCGCGCACGCTACGAAAAAGCCTGCGAAAACGACCAGGAACGCGGGTACGAAGGAAATGCCGCCCATGGTGGGTGTGCCCGCCTTGACTTGATGCTCCTTCACGTATACACTGATGGGCTGTCCCGCTTTTTTGCTTCGCAGGATGGGTAGTGCGATCCGTCCGAACAACACCGTCAGCCCAAAGGCTACCGCCAGCATGACCGCCACGGTCACACCATAATATACATACGCATTCATACGATAAGTCCTTCCTTTTCAATAGCAAAATAAGGTTCAGCCCTTCAGCCCCTCGGCCACCGCCTCGGCCATCTTCTCAAGCGCCATAGCGCGGCTGGCCTTAAAGAGGATGCCATCCCCCGCTTGCAGGGATGACGCGAGTTTTTCAGCAAAAGCGATGTATTCGTCTACACCGGACACGCAGGAGATCGCTTCGGCGGGCATACCCGCCTCCAACGCCCCGCGGGCAATCAGAGCGCCCAGCTCTCCGACAGCAATAAGGCTATCGATTCCCAAACGGGCAACCTCCGCCCCCACGCGCTTGTGAAGCTCCGCGGTTTGCGCCCCCAGCTCCTTCATATCGCCCAGCACGGCGATGCGGCGGCTTGCGGGAGTCAGACCGAGCACCTTCAGCGCGGCGTGCATAGACTCGGGCGCCGCATTGTAGCAATCCTTGATGATCGTCACGCCTGCAACGGTACGGATATCCTGCCGCATATCGGCCGGGCGGTAGGCGGCAAGCCCCGCCTTGACTTGTCCTTCCGAAAGTCCCCGAAGCTGTCCCACGGCGGCGGCAAAGCCTGCCGCCCATACCATGTGCTCCCCCACAGCAGGAACCCACAGCTCTCGCCAGAGTCCTTGCGGAGTCATCAGATCAAAGATCATGCCGCCGTCGCGGGAGTCCATATTGCAGGCCGTATAGTCGGCATCCTCGTCCCCCGCAAGCGAGAGACGAAGAACACGGACGTGCGACGGGATCACAGGCTTTTCGGTTTCAAAGTCCTGCCCAACAGCGCGGAGCAGGGGTTCATCCCCGTTGATCAACAGCGCGCCGTCCTCGCGCAACCCCTCCGCGATCTCCAATTTGGCGCGGGCAATATTCTCGCGCGTCCCCAGATATTCCAAATGAGACGAGCCTACGTTGGAGATCACCGCCACGTCGGGGCGAACCGCCGCCGTCATAGCCGAGATTTCTCTGCGGGAGCTCATGCCCATCTCCAGCACGGCGCCCCCCGCAGAGCAGGGGATTTCCATAAAGGACATCGGCAGTCCGATGGTGCTGTTGTAGTTGCCGTCCTTTTTGAAAATCTCCCCCGCAGAGGACAGAACGGCGTAGATCATTTCCTTGGTGGTAGTCTTCCCCACACTGCCCGTCACAGCTACCACAGGGAGTCTGCGAAGCTCCCCGTCCCGCCGCGCGGCCGCCAACCGCCCCAACGCCTCTACGGTATCGGGAACCAGGACAGCGGCGTATACGGCGGGCATCGCGTCGGGGATACGCTCACACAGGAACACGGCGCTCCCCAGCTCGGCCGCCTTGGCCACGTAGTCATGACCGTCCACCCGCTCGCCGCGGATAGCGCAGAATAGTGTACTTGCATCGGCCTCGCGGGAGTCGGTGCAGATATGGCTGACAAGCCGCGTCGGCTCCACCCCGTTCAGGATCAAACGTCCGCCCGCCATGGTTGCAAGGGCTTGCAAATCAAGAGATGAGTATAATTGAATCTTCATAAAATAAATAATCCTTTTGAATGCGTGCAGAAGTCAGGTGGGAGAAGTCCCATCTGCTGCGTGATATTTTTTTGCGGCTTCCACCGCTATATCTGTTTCGCAGAAGGGATGCTTCCCTTCGCGGTCGATTTCATAGTTTTCGTGCCCTTTCCCCGCCAGAAGAATAATATCTCCCGCGCGGGCGTGGCGGATAGCGTATCGGATGGCTTCGGCGCGGTTGGGTACCACGGCGAATTCGCTTTCCTTATCCACCCCCGAAAGGATATCGGCAATGATCCCGTCGGGATCCTCGGAGCGGCTGTTGTCAGAGGTGATGACCAGAGAATCCGCCATACGGGATGCGATGCGCGCCATCACCTTGCGTTTGGAGCGATCACGGTCGCCGCCGCAACCGAACACCAGAACAATGCGCTGTCCCCGTCGACGGAATCCGTGCGCCGAGATCAACAGATTTTCCAGCGCATCGGGCGTATGGGCAAAATCGATGAATACCGAGAACGGAATGTCCGTCGCGGGCAATTTCACCCGCTCCATCCGTCCGGGAACGCCGCCAAAGGCGGCCAAGGCATCCCGTACCACGGCAGGGCTGACGCCCAGCGCCAGAGCGGCTACCGATGCCTCCATAGCGTTCATCACCGTAAACCGTCCCGGAACGGGACAGCGAATGCGGAGACGCACGTCGGGAGATGAGAGCTTAAAGGATACGCCCTCCTCCCCGACGGACTTGACCTGCTCGGCGTAATAGCGGGTGCAGGTTCCCTCCCCTGCCGGACACATGCGGTCGGGGGAGAGATTCTGCAAGCCCTCGGCGTGGCAAATGTGGTAATGATGCACCGGAGCCGGTTCGGCCAATAGCCTTCTGCCCCAGCGGTCATCGGCGTTGACCACCGCTTCCCTCGAAACCTCGAACAAGCCCAGCTTGGCTTCAAAATAGTCCTCCATGGTTCCGTGCAGATCCATATGCTCGGAGGACAGATTCGTAAAAACAGACAGGTCAAAAATCAGAGGCGCCACCTTGCCCAACAGCAGGGCGTGGGAGGTGACCTCCATGATCACAATCGGCTTTCCCGCCGTTTTTTGAGCGGGTAAAGCGCTTGCTTCTGCGGCCATACGAGCCAGCAGAGCATACAGTTCTGCGGGGTCGGGGGTAGTCATGCCGCTGTAAGGCTGACCGTCCTCCCCCAAAATGGGTGTATCACACCCGGGCATAAAGCATCCCACGGTTCCAATCAGACCGCAGGGTGTACCGGCGGCGCGCAGGATGCGGTAAAGCATGGTCGATACCGTTGTCTTACCGTTGGTTCCGGTGACCCCGACCAATCGAAGAGATTTGGAGGGGTGACCGTACCAGGCGTCGTACAGGCAGGCCATGGCCACGCGGGCGTTGGGGACGGGAATCATCCGAGGATCATCCTCGCGAAAGAGTCCCTCCGCGGCCTCACAGACCACGGCCGCCGCCCCCCGGGTCAATGCCTCGGGAATGTGGCGGCGGGCATCGGTGTGCAGTCCGCTGATAGCAATGAACAGATCCCCGGGACAAACCCTGCGGGAATCGATGGCGAGCCCGCTGACCGCCACCGCCTCCGCTCCGTCCGGGACGGGCAGGTCGGCCTGCGTCAGCAGCTCAGATAAAGATAATACGGTTGGATGAAGCATCAGGATGTCCCTCCGTGGGAGCGCTTTTTTTCACATCCTGGCTATTCCATATGGAGCGTGTGGGATTTGCTCATGATTCCAACGAAATATCGTCGGCATCCTGGTTGCGGAAGGTGACCGAGATGACCGTTCCCCGCTCCACCTCGCTACCGGGAGCATGGGATTGGGCCACCGCAACAGCCCCCGAACCACTCATGTAATTATTGGTTCCTTCAATCCGGATATTCAAACCGCGGTTCGCCAGCATTTCGTTGGCAGACACCGCTGATTTCCCCGTCAGATCGGGCACCTTGACCGTGGTTTTCTCCACGTCGGTTTCGGTGTAGAGCACGATTCGCGCGTTCTGCGACTCGACCAGCGCTTCAGGCGCCGGAGATTGGGCGCGGACGATACTGCCGTTTCCTACGACCTCCACCTGAAAGCCCTTGAGCTCGGCTTCAGCCACAGCCACGCTCTTATACCAGTTCACCAGCAGGGGCGTCTCCAGCGCCATATTCGCCAGCTCCTTCTCGGTGTAAACCGCTTCGACCCCCAGATACGGGAGCACATCGCGCATGACATTGGCCAGATAGGGCGCCGCTACCACGCTTCCGTAGAGTACGCCCTTCGTGGGCTCATCCACCAGGATGATGACAGCCACCTCGGGGTCATCCGCCGGCGCAAAGCCCACGCAGGAGCAAACGTAATACTCGGTACCCGTTTCGTTCTTCTTATCGATCTTCTCGGACGTGCCCGTTTTGGCGGCCACGCGATAGCCCGCCACATAGGCATTCTTTGCGCCGGCGCCTCCGGATACGCCGCCCTCCAGCACCTCGGCCAGTTTTTTCGCCGTAGCCTCCGAAATGATCTGCCGTTTCACGTCTGTGGAATAGGACTCGATGACGTTCCCTTCGCTATCCACGACCTCTCGAACCATCCGGGGAGTCATCAGATACCCTCCGTTGGCCACAGCGGTGACCGCCATGATCTGCTGAATGGGGCTGATTTTAAAATTCTGTCCAAAGGAAGCCGTCGCCAGATCCAGCTCCGAAAAGCCGGACTCGGGATAAAAGATACTGGTTCCCTCGCCGGGCAGATCGATCCCCGTCTTTTCCAAGTAGCCAAAGGAGCGGAAGTAGTTGTAGAACTTCTCCCGACCGATGCGCCCGCCCATCATCATAAGCACAGGGTTGCAGGAATTCTGCAAGCCGGTGGCAAAGGTCTGGGAGCCGTGTCCCTCCGTCTTATGACAGCGCATCTTGATGCCGAGCACCACGTGGTAGCCGGGGCAGTAGAACCGCTCGTTCTCATCCACCAGGTTTTCCTCATAAGCCATCGCCGCCGTCACGATCTTGAAGGTAGAACCGGGCATATACACCTCGGTCACCGCCTTGTTTGACCAAGTGGTGAGCTGGAGCTCCTGCTTGAGCTTTTCGTATTCCTCACTGCCCACCCCGAATCCGGAGGTGTCCAGCACGGTTTGATCGTATTCGTTGAGCTTGCGCGGATCATTCAGATCAAAAGGCGGATACACAGCCATGGCCAGCACCTCAGCGGTTTCCACGTCCACCACCATGCCCGTCGCGCGGTTCTGACCGCCCGATTCCACGTAAGCCGTCTGAAGCTGTTCTTCCAGGACGGCTTGCACGTTGCTGTCAAGCGTGGTAATAATCGAGTATCCATCCTGCGCTTCGATATAGCTTTGGTACTCATAGGGCATTTCGTTTCCGTGGGAGTCCCTGGCCGTTATATATTTGCCGTTTGTTCCCGCCAGAATCGCGTCATATTTCAATTCCAGACCGTACTGACCCGCGCCGTCGCTGCCCGTAAAGCCGAGCGCATGACACGCGAGCGTACCGTTCGGATAGTACCGCTTGCTTCCGGCCTGCAAAAAGACCATATCCTCCAGGTCATTGTCCTTGATGACCTTCCGCACCTGATCCGCCACCTCTTGATCCACGTTCCGAGCGAGAGTGCGATCCATGTACTTGGTATAGGTGGTTTGCTTGAGAACGTAATCGTACTCCACCCCCAGAATAGGCGCGAGCTCGGTAGCGATGAGCACGTCATATTTCAACTCCTGCTCCTCGGACATCTGCGCTACGATGCGGGGGGCGATGAACACGCGGTAGGTCGTGGTGCTGGTCGCCAGCAAAACGCCGTTGCGGTCATAGATCTTGCCTCTTTCGGCCACCACCTCCGCCTCGGTGGTGATCTGGTTCAATACCTTGTCGCGGTATTTCTGATAATCCAATGTCTGGTATTTCAAGATCCGCAAAAGGAGCATCAAAAAAACGGATGCAATGAAAATGCCGATAAAATTGGCTCGCTTGATGGTTGCCGTATCGGTTGGTCGAACGGGGGTTTGCACAGCACGACCCCTCCTTTCGAAAGTTCTGTAAATCTGTAACCTTTAAACCTTTTAATAAGGGAAACCTCTAAGGAAAAAATGCAGGTGGCGAGTATGAACTACGCCACCTGAATCATTCGTATCCTGCGGTCATACGCCGTCGGGGTCAGGAGCGTCCCTTCTTAAGGTATGACACCCCGCCGCGCGTTATGCCTGTTTTGAATCGCGATCAGTCTCCGATTCCGAAGGCCGAAAGCAGCCACGAAAGGCCGCTCTGCTCTTCGCCGTTCTGATCCTCACCATAGACCTCCAAATGGTCCTCTACCGATTCATTCAAATATTCGCCATTCAAATACTTTTCGTGAACCATTCCCAATTCCTTGGTAGCCTTATCCTCGATGGCCAGCATATTGTTCTTCAGATCGAGCTGATCCGACAATTCGCTGTGCACCTCCCGCATCTCCGCGACATTCTCCTTGAGTTCGCTGACGTCTCTCGTAGCCTGGCTTACCGACACCGTGCTGGTGATGACCATGGTCATAGACACCACAACCGTGACAAGTGCCGCAGCCAAACCCGCAGGGATGGGACGATACCGCCGGGTACCGCTCTCGCGGGTCTCTCGGTTCACGCAACGCATCTCACTTTCGCGGGGGAAGGTTTCGCCTGCCCACTCATTCAGCCGTACGAACGCGGGCTTCTTCATGAGCTTTCGCAGGAGAGCGGGGAGCTTGTCCGTGTCAGCAAGCCATACTGCTTTTTTTGGCTGTTCAGCCCTCGTTTCGCGGGTATTGGCCGCCACCACAGCTTGAACCGCCGCGATGCGTTCAGCATCCGTAACGGTGCGGTACTGGGGATACTTATAGCCTCTCTGATCGTGGTAGTATCGTGCGAAATCATCAGCGGTCATATAGCGCTTGCCATCGCTGATACCGGTTCGATAGGCATCCAATCGCTCTTTTCCTGCGAGCTTTTCGGCTCCCACGTAGGAGCCGGGGGCAATCGCTCTGGACAGAGCCTCCTTCTTTTCCTGCTTGGCTGCATCGGTATGCACGCGGCCTGCAATACCGCGATCCCGATACCGATTGCAAAACATCTCTATGTACTGACTTTCAGACCCACCGCATTCAGCCTGCTTCCGACGCAGCTCCGCGGGGTCGATCTCATCTTCATTGACAAGGCGGGCGCTGCTACCGGTCGTATTCAACGTAAACCGATCGTATGTCTGCCGTTCATCCCGTTTGTACTCATGTTCCATGGATGATTTTCCTTTCTTTAGACTTCCTCCCGCCGAGCGGGTCTATGGTTTCGGCTTCCATCGAAAGCCGAATGATTCAAAACAATTGAGGGGTGTTATACGATTTTCTCAGCCACCCGAAGCTTCGCACTGCGGGAGCGAGGATTATTTTCCAATTCCTCCGCATCGGGAAGAATGGGCTTGCGGGAGATCACCTTGACCTGGGGCACCTTCCCGCACACACATACCGGAAGTCCCTTCGGACAAGTGCAACCGCTTGCCATGTCGGCAAAGGTTTGTTTGACAATGCGATCCTCCAGCGAGTGGAAGGTGATGACCGCCATGCGGCCGCCTTTCTTGAGCCGCTTTGCCGCCGCCTCCAAAGCGGGACGAATGACGTCCAGCTCGGAATTGACTTCAATGCGAATGGCCTGGAAGGAGCGCTTGGCGGGATGATGTCCGCCGTCTCTGGCCGCCGCCGGTATGGCCGATTTGATGAGGGCTGTCAGCTCCCCCGTGGTTTCAATGGGCTTTTGGGCTCGCGCCTCTACGATACGTGAGGCGATCCTGCCTGCGAATCGCTCCTCTCCGTAATCGAACAGGATCCGGCGCAGGTCCTGCTCACTGTACGTATTCACGACGGAATAGGCGTTTTTCTCGGCGCGCATATCCATGCGCATATCCAGCGGCGCATCCGCCATATACGAGAATCCGCGTTCAGGCGTATCCAGCTGATAGGAGGAAACCCCCAGATCCAGCAGAATACCGTCGATCTTTTCGATCCCGAGGGTATCCAGCACGTCGGCTACATGACGGAAATTACTCCGCACAACCTGAGCCCGATCTCCCAAGGGGGCAAGTTTAGACGAAGCGGCCTTGATAGCGGCTTCGTCTTGATCAATGGCGATCAAACAACCGGTCGTTAACCGTCTTGCGATCTCAAAGGAATGTCCGCCTCCGCCGGCAGTCCCGTCCACGTAGATGCCGTCCGGCTTGATGGCCAAGGCATCCATACAGGGCTCCAGCAGAACCGAGCGATGCGCGAAGATCTGTCCGCCAATATCCACAGGGGCACCGTTTTCGGACAGATCCGGGGTTATGTATTCATTGTCGTTCATGCTTTCCCCCCTCTCGCTTCACGTCTCAGCTTGCGCAGGCTTGCGGCGATTTCCGCAACGTCCTCTTCCTCCATCTTGACGGCGTATTCTTCGGCCGACCAGATCTCGGCGTACCGTCCGCACCCGACGATCACGGCATCCTTCTGAATGCCGGCGCGGGCGATCAAGGTATCGTTCAAGGTCACACGGCCCTGAGAATCCACGTCGCCCCGTACCGATTCACGGTAGAGGTACCGCAGAATGGGCGCAGCCTCCTCGGGATCCATAGCCTCGATGGGCGCGACGTAGGCTTGCCATTCCTCCATGGAGTAAACCTTCAAGCAGGGGTCGTACAGATCGCGGACGATGATGAACGAAGTGCCCAAAACGTCCCGATGCTTCGCAGGAATAAAGAGTCGCTTTTTTGTGTCGATCGCGTGTCTGTATTCGCCGGTCAGCATTACCGAGCCCCTCCTTTCCGTGCTTTTTTTGCAAGTCTATCGGTCTACCGGTACACATCGTGAGTACAGGGGCACTTTGGGAGAAATCCGCTTCACTTTCGCTCCACTTCTTCTCCACTTCGCCCCATTTCTCACCACTTTGTGCTCCAATTATAATATAATATGGGATTTTTTTCAAGTAGGTCTCGCCCGAATTTACTATTTGTTCCGTATTTATTTACCAATAGTTCATTATTTTTGCGTCATAAATCCTACGTTTGTCAAAACAGCAGAGCGATTTTTGTACAATCATGCCAAAACTTGCCGAACCATTCGCGCATCATCCACCACGCCCCACCACGAACGCCAAATGCCCCCATTTCTTCCGCCATTTTCCCCCACGAATCATGTCGTCGACGCCATTTTCTCCACTTTGCCCCACCGACCGACCCTTCTTCTGTTCATACCAATTCCGGGTAAAACCGTTGAATAGGAAAGCGCGCCTCCGACGGCTATCTCCTAAGTTTTCAGGATCGCTTATCTTTCCGAACTCGAAAGAACAGGGATTTCAGCGCCTTGCCGTCAAAAGGAATGAGCGGGTAGAGGTAATGTCGCATCCCCGTCACGGTCACGTTCGTGAGCAGCAGAATCACAATAAGCACGATCCCCGCGCCGTATCCCCAGATTCCTCCAAGCGCTGTCAGGATCAAAAGTCCCATCCGCATGAATTTAAACGCATACCCCAATTCATAGCTTCGCTGAGTAAAATTCGCAATGGCGACAAACGCCATATACAGAATGACCTCGGGGATCAGCCATCCGATATTCACCGCGAAATCCCCCAGGATCAAGCCTCCCACCACCGACAGCGAGTTCGACAGCATACTCGGCGTATTCAACGACGCCATCCGAAGTCCGTCGATCATAAACTCGACCAGCAATAGCTGCGCGACAATGGGAATGCGGCCGGTTTCCGTTGGCAGAATGAAGGATAGCCACGACGGGATCAAATCGGGATGGGAAATCAGCAGATACCAGGTGGGCGTCAGAAACAGGGTCAGCCAGAAAACCGCGTGTCGTACCAGGCGGATATACGTGCCTGTCAACGGAGGAAAATAAAAATCGTTGGTCTCCTGCATGAAATCGAAAATTGACGTCGGCAGGATCATGACCTGCGGCGAGGTGTCGCACAGGATCAACACACTTCCCTCCATGAGCTGTGCCGCCGCGGTATCCGGCCGCTCGGTGTAGCGGATCTTGGGAAAGGGATTGTACCACCGCCGCTTAATGAGCACCTCCGCCAGAGATTCGTGACCCATGGCCAGGGCATCGGTCTGCACCTCCGCCAGCTTGTTTTTGATCTTCTCCACCAACGCCGTATCCGCTCGATCCTCCATATAGCAAACGACGATGTCCGTCTTGGAGCTGGATCCCACAGACAAATACTGCATGGTCAACGATGGGTTTCGGATCCGCCTCCGAATGAGCGCCGTATTAAAAATCAGCGTCTCCACAAAGCCGTCTCTTGAGCCGCGCATGACCTTGTCGCCCTCGGGCTCGGTGGTGTCGCGGGCGGGATAGGAGCGGGCGTCGATGACAACGGCCGCCGCCCCGAAGGTGGATCCCACCATGACCGCCGCCCCCGACAGGATCATCTGTACCGCCATCTCCACCGAATCGATGACGTCGGTCTCCACGTAGGGGAGGGCGCGGGCGCAAAAACGCAAAGCTATGGCCGTATGGGGAGCTTCGGTCGGGTTTCCCGGGTTTCCCGGGCTTCCCTTCCCTTCCTCCTCGGGTAGTGTCATACCGTCGAGCGTAAGGAAGGACATCATCAGCTTCATCATGACGGTATCCTTGATGAACCCGTCAATGTAGTACAGAGTCATCTCATCCTTGCCGATCTTGAGGGGCTTTTTGATGAGATCGAAGTTGGTCTCAGGGCGCAAAACGTCATCCAGCAGGGCGACATTGGCAACGTAGTCGGAAGTAAACGGGGTCTTGTGAGTAGAATTTTGGTGCATAGCGGTTCTCCGAGGATTGTTTTTCATTTGCAGTATGCCCATCAATCGAAAAAAATATACGGAGCAGCCGAAAAATCGGTCGCTCCGCAAGATCCATTTATTCGCTGGCAAACAGACTCAACCACACCCGTCCCTCCCCGCAAGGCTCGGACAGCTTCCCTGTCCCAAAGGCGGCGGCCAGGGCGCAGGGGATAAAATAGTTGAGGAAATTGGTTAGGAAGTTCCCCATTTGCCCATGCAGGTGAGCCGGCACTTGACGGCGGTAGCTCTCCAGCACCATGTTATAGGCGGCGCGGTAGTAGGGCTTCACCAACGGGTACAGCTCGTCCACCATGCCCTCCAGCTCCTCGCGAGCGGCGGCGGGTACGAAATAGTAGTTGCAGACATACCCGCCGTCGGGGGTTCGGTCGAACAGGTGCTTCTCCAACGCCACGCTGAACAGGTACTTTTGCCGTTCATCCAGCGCCGAGACAGCCGCCTCCCCCTTGATGATGGCGCGCCCCAACACAAAGACGTCGTGGGGAGTCTCAAAGAATATGGAGCTGTCCACCCGCCCGTCAAGGGCACCCCATTCATGAAAATGAGCCATCTCGTAAGCCCCCGCGCCGACGGCCTGCTGGAGGCACAGGTCGGAGGGGTGAGCCCGCTTCAGCAGAGGAGAATTGTAGTCTATACGGCTGTTGTCAAAGCCTATGGCGATCCACCGCCCGCCGTCGGGACGGTAGGGCATATCCGACCAGGATAGGATGAGCCCCTCCTCCTGCTTGAAGCGGCTCCCCGTTTCGTGGATAAAATAGGGCAGATATGTCCACAACAGCCGCTCCCAGGTAAAGCCCGACAGGTTCAATCGGGGACTCTCCAGTTCCCCGCGCCGCGCGGTCAGCCAATCCAGCAGGAGATCCATATAGGCCGTCTGCCCCTCGGGATGACGGAAGAATACCTCCTCCACGCGGTCGTTCATGGCCAGCGCGTCCCCGTGGGCAAGGATAACGAAATCCGTTTGATACTTCCCCGACGACACCTCACGCAATAGCTGTTCTTTGGTGAGGGCGTAGACCTCATCCTCCATGTAAGCGGCAGGAATGCCCGTCTCCCGACACAGCTCCTCGATGGTCATAGGGCTTTGGTAGGCGGCCAGCAGGATATTTTGCGCAGATTTGCGCGCGGCGCAGGAGATGGGCTGATCGGATGTTCCCGGTGTTCCCTGACAGGACATGCGCAGACTCCCCGGGCGATAGCTTCTCTCTCCGAAATGTTGATTCGTACTCATGGTTTCCATTCCCTCCTTGATGATCCTCCGCGCGTCGTGGAGCCACCACTTGACCGTCCCCGCGCTCCGTCCCAGCCGCCGCCCGATCTCCTCGCAGGAGAGGCCGTCGAAGTAGTGTCCAATGACAGCCTGGCGGTAATTCCCCGTCATCATGGCCAGCTCGCGGCGCAGGAGAGCCAGTTGCTCCGCCAGCACGTAGTCGCCTTGCAGATCACCGTCGGGGTCTGCGATATGCAAACTCTCCTCCAAGGGGGCGAAGTACCGCTCGCCGCTCCGCTTTTTTCGGCGCATCAGATTGCAGAACACGTGGTTGGAGACGCTCCACACAAAGGCGCCCAGATCGCGGATCTCCTTGCCCGCGTGAATGGTTCTCAGCACCTCATAGGCAATATCCTGAGCCAGATCCTCGATCTCGGCGGCATCGTCCGCCGCCCCCAGCTTCATGTGGCAAAAGCCGTAGATCTTGGGGAGATATTCGGTTTCAAATGCCTCGTACAGGGATTTCTTTTCGGATTCGGTCATAGTGGGATCCTTTCACGGATGAATTTGAACGCGATGCTTCGGTTTGTTCATAAGTAGAGTAACCGTCGGTGGAAAACGGTTGGAAATTTTTTTCATTAGATATGTTCGATAACCGTACCTTGGTAGGGGCTGGCCGCCGAGCTTGCCCGGCATCTCGACAGCCCGTTTTCTTACGTAGGCTTCGGGGCGTCGTAGGCGCCGCCCCCTACCGCAAAACAGGGTTATCGAACACATCTATTATATCATATTTTTTCCAAAAAACAAGACTTCACC
>JAZQXS010000017.1:0-6027 GCA_045633025.1 Eubacteriales bacterium
GCCTTACCTACGCCCTCAAGACCGGACGGGGCAGCTACCACGATACCCGCATCAACGGCGGTACCATCCTGACCATCGACTCCGACGGCCGGATGGAGGTGGAGCATTGCTTCTATTCGTCGGAGGAGTAATCGACCGACCGAGTAAAGATCCCCCGTCAAGAGCCTTCAAAAAATTGGCTCTTGGCAATCCCAGCAATATGCACAAAGGGCGCCAAGCCCTCGAAATCGGCCTGCTTTTCCCCGTGAAAAGCAGCCCGAAATCGCGTAAAAACGGCCCAAAACAGCTTGATTACGCAGGGCCGAAATGACCTCTTGCCGCCGTTGGACGCGTTTGTGCAACCTGACGATGTTTCGCTGTACCTCTTGCCAAAGCCTCCTTTATGTGCTATAATAGAGGTGGAAACAGTACAGGCAACCACCCCGAAATTCCGACAAAGGAGGTCATTCGTATGAAGAAACGCCTGATCGCCATACCGCTCCCCATCCTCACGCTGGTGCTGGAGCTCCTTCCCTACGGCGCGGTGCTGAACTTCGCCAACCCCGAGGGTGACCCGTGGAGACAGACCTACTCGTATTTCGACCCGACCCCCTACGGCTACGCCCACGTCACGCCGTTCCTTACGGCGATCGCCACCTGCGCCGCTCTCGCGCTTTTGGCTATCTACCTCATCACGGGCAAGGGAGCCGTGGGCTCGGCCGCCCGTATCGTCCTGGCCGTCGGCGCCGTCCTGTCGCTGGGCTTCCTGCTTTTCGGATGGGATTCTGTCTCGGCCGTGGGCGTTCTGATCTCGGTTTCCCTGATCGCCGAAGGGCTTTTGCTCCATTTTATCATGAAAATATCCAAAAAAGAGCCCGCCGGGCAAACGCCGATTTGACAGCGCGCAGAGGGAAGATTTTTCCATACCCCCTTGTCAAAACCGCAATTTTATGCTATAATAGAGTTGATGGAACAACATCAAGGAAAGGAGGGGAGTCCCATGGCTACCGATATACAGACCACGGCGGAGGGAGAGACCCATATCCGTACCGGCGACAGCGCCGTCATCATTAACGCCACCGATGAGGGCAGCCGAACCCGCAAGGTTTACATCGTTCTCAGCCAAACCGGTACCATTCTGTCCCGCATCCTCAAGCTGGTCACCCGCGCCCCCTATAACCATTCCTCCATCGCGCTGACCGAGGATCTGCAAACCATGTACTCCTTTGGCCGCGTCCATCCCTACAATCCCTTCCTCGGCGGCTTCGTACAGGAATCCCCCGCCTACGGCACCTTCAAGCGCTTCAAGAACACCAAGGTCATGGTGCTGGAGACGGAGATCTCCGAGGACATCTACTCCGAGCTGGGTCAGCTCATCCAGCAGATGCTCAAGGAGAAGGCTCGCTACCACTACAACTACCGGGGGCTGTTCCTGGCGGCGCTCAAGATCCCCGTTAAGAAGCGGAACAGCTACTACTGCTCCGAGTTCGTGAAGGCCATGGTGCTTCGCATGAACCTCCCCGGAGCCGAAGAGATCCCCGCCATCGTCAAGCCCATGCATTTCCTGACAGTGCCCCATAAGACGGTCTACGTCGGAAAGCTGCGGGAGTATGCGCCGTCCCCCGCCGCAAAGCCCACCGTTTGAACTCTCCTGCCCACACGAAGCTTCGTGTGGGCTTTTTGCAGCGTTTCACGCGGTTTGGTGCGGTTTGGCGCGGCTCATACTGATACGAAATTACAAATAAAATCGAAAATAGGAGAGCATACCTCCTGGCATCCGACAGGCAAGCCTGTCAGAGACCCTTTTAAAAAAGGGGTCTTACGAATCCCCCAAAACTTTCAATGAGTTTTTCATGTATGTGTTCACTCGCTGTTTGACGGTTAGATATTGGCATTCACCGTGGAACCCTGCCCACCGGGATGTTGGGAGAGCGAGGAAGCGGATCCTCTGTTTTATTTGATAATTCGTGTGATTCTTGATAAATACAGTAGGGGATCGCGTCTATTCAATAAAAATTTACAAAAAACCACTTATCCAAGTCATATTTTTGGGGTATTATGTGAATAATGGGCGGGGAGCGGAACACGCTCCCCTCCAAAACCAAACAGGACGGTTCTATATGGATATTTTTGACGTTCTCACACTGGTCTGCGGTCTTGCCCTTTTCCTATACGGCATGGACGTCATGGGAGACGCGCTGAAAAAGAGCGCCGGGCGTAAGCTCAAGACAATCCTCGCAAATCTGACCTCCAATCGTTTCAAGGGGCTGCTCCTGGGTCTCGGCGTCACCGCCGTCATCCAGTCCTCCTCGGCTACCACGGTCATGGTGGTGGGCTTTGTCAATTCGGGCACCATGCTCCTGCAGCAGGCCGTCGGCGTCATCATGGGCGCCAATATCGGCACAGCCGTCACCGCCTGGCTCACCGCGCTCAACGGCATCGAGGGCGGCGCGGATGCCCTGGCCTGGACGCAGTGGCTCAAGCCCGACGCCTGGATGCCCATTCTGGCGCTCATCGGTATCTGCCTCCTCATGTTTGCCAAGAAAAGCAAACCGAAGGACCTCGGTTCCATACTCATGGGCTTTGCGGTGCTGATGGTCGGCATGGATCTCATGTCGGGAGCCGTCAGCAGTCTCAGAGGCGACCCCGACTTCACAAGGATCCTCACCATGTTCCGCAATCCCCTCCTGGGCGTGCTGGCGGGCACGATCCTGACCGCCATCGTCCAATCCTCCTCGGCCTCGGTGGGTATTCTCCAGGCGCTGTCCTCCACGGGCGCCATCTCCTTCGGTATGGCGATCCCCATCATCCTGGGTCAGAACATCGGCACCTGCGTCACCGCCATGATCTCGTCGGCGGGAGCCAACAAGAACGGTAAGCGCACCGCGCTGATCCATCTCTACTTCAACGTCATCGGCGTCATTCTCTGGCTGGGTCTGTACTATCTGATCGGCTGGATCCTCAACCTGACCGGCGCCTACGACATCTTCAGTTTGGCGGAAAATACCGCCATCAATATGTGGGGCATTGCCGCCGTTCATACGATCTTCAAGCTGCTGGCCGTAGGTCTGCTGTTCCCCTTCGGCAACGGGCTGGTCAAGCTGGCCGAAATGACCGTCAAGGGCAACGACAAGAAGGGCGACGAGTACACCGATATGCTGGATGACCGTCTGCTGGATACCCCGTCAGTGGCGATTGAACGCAGCCGTACCGTAGCGGGGCAGATGGCCGCCATCTCGGGGCGCTACCTCTGCAAGGCCATCGATATGCTGAACGCCTATGATGACAAGACCGCCGGCAAGATCCGCCTGGCCGAAGGCCGCGTGGACACCTACGAGGACGCCCTGGGCTCCTACCTGGTCAAGCTTTCCTCCCAGAGCATGGACGCGAGGGACAGCCACGAGGTGACCAAGCTCCTCCACATCATCGGAGACCTGGAGCGGATCTCCGACCATTCGGTCAACCTCCTGGAATCCGCCGAGGAAATGCTGGACAAGGAGCTTTCCTTCTCTGCCGAGGCGCGAGCCGAGCTCCAAGTATTGTACAACGCCGTCTCCGAGATCGTCACTATGACCGAGCAGGCCTTGATCACGACCGACCTGGAGCTGGCCTCCCGCGTGGAGCCTCTGGAGCAGGTCATCGACGGTTTGCGGGACGACATCAAGGCGCACCACATCCGCCGCCTGACCCAGAGCGAGTGTACCGTGGAGCACGGCTTTGTCCTCTCGGATATTCTCACCAACCTGGAGCGTGTCTCGGATCACTGCTCCAACATCGCGGGCTGTCTCGTTGAGATGACCCGGAACGATACGCTGGATCTCCACGATTACCTGCAACGCGTCAAGGCGGGGGGCATGGAGTTTGATCAGCTCTACGGGGAATATCGGGAGAAATACGTTTTGCCAAAGGGCGACGAAGCCTGATCCTGTGAGCGGTCCTCAAAAGGGGCCGCTCCCTGTCTTTTTTGGGGCGGGACGTGAAAAAAATCGGTCTCCCCCCCTTGACAAATGCACTTGGTTGTGCTATACTGTTTTCATCAAATGATAGAGGCGCACTGCACGAAGAGTACCGTACAGCCAAAGGTTGCCAAAACCGTACGGGGAAGGCGTGGGTGCCGAAGCGGGTACCGTGGCGGGTATTCCGACTGGCCGGGCGGAGAATATCCGTCCGGTTGTCGCAGCAATGCGGAGAGCTATCCAGAACCGAGCGCGCCCTTCCCGGAGGGTTCTTCGGTGGATACCCGTCGTATTGCCTCCCTCTGCGGGGGCTTTTTCTATGGCTTCATAGCCGTCTTGAATGAGAAAATATATGATACACCACTACGACCTTTGCCCAAGGTTCGTACGTGGGGTTTGGGGCTAAGCCCCAAGAAAGGATTCCGAATATGAGTAACCGTACTGTTTTCACCGGCGCCGCTACCGCCATCATCACCCCTCTGACCCGTGACGGCATCGACTACGACCGCTTCGGCGCTATGATCGACTGGCAGGTCGAGCAAGGCATTGACGCCATCGTCGCCGTCGGCACCACCGGCGAGGGCTCCACCCTCACCGACGAGGAGCACCGCGCCGCCATCAAGTTCTGCGTGGAGCGCGTCAACCACCGCGTCCCCGTCATCGCGGGCACCGGCTCCAACGACACCGACTACGCCGTGGATCTCTCCCGCTACGCCGCCGAGGTAGGCGCGGACGCCATGCTACTGGTCACCCCTTACTACAACAAAGCCACCCAGAAGGGCATGGCCGCCTCCTTCGTCGTCGTAGCCGACGCCATCGACAAGCCCTGCATCCTCTACAACGTCCCCGGCCGTACCGGCTGTAACCTCCTGCCCAAGACTGCCGCCGCCCTGGCTGATCATCCCAATATCGTGGCCATCAAGGAGGCCTCGGGCAACATCTCCCAGATCGCAGAGCTGGCCGCTCTGGTGGGCGACAAGATGGACATCTACTCGGGCAACGACGACCAGATCGTCCCCGTCCTTTCCCTGGGCGGTAAGGGTGTCATCTCGGTGCTGTCCAACATTCTCCCCGCCGAGACCTCCCTCATGTGCAAGAAGTTCTTCGAGGGCGACGTGGCCGGCGCGCGCAAGCTCCAGCTCGACTACCTGGAGCTGGTCAACGCCCTGTTCTGCGAGGTCAATCCCATCCCCGTCAAGGCCGCCTGCGCCGCTATGGGCTTCTGCGAGGATTACCTCCGCCTGCCTCTGACCCCCATGGAGGACGCCAACAAGCAGAACCTCCTCCGCTTGATGCGTAAGGCAGGTATCAACTGCTAAAGCGCACCGGGGCACTGCACGCCGAGCAAGCTCGGCAAGACCCGCCAGGGCTCCACCCTGGACCCGCCAAGAACCTTTTGCAAAAAGGTTCTTGGAACTCCAAAACCTTTAATAAGCGTTTTGGATGACCAAACATCAATGAAAATATAAGGATAAATGATCATGAAAATCTTGATTTCCGGCCTTTGCGGCCACATGGGAACCGAGGTGGCCAAGCTGGCTCTGGCGGGCTGTCGGGGCGCTGATCCCAAGGGCATTGTCGGCGTGGATATGAACGCCTGCGGCGCCGAGGGAATGCCCTGCGCCAACAGCTTTGCGGACGCCGCCAAGGATCCCGTTTTCACCTCGGTGGATTGCATCATTGACTTCTCCCACCACAGCGCCACCCCTTCCCTGCTGGACTTCGCCGTGACCCACGGCATCGCCGTGGTTCTGGCCACCACGGGACACACCGACGAGGAGAAGGCCGCCATCCGTAAGGCCGCCGAGTCTGTCCCCGTCTTCTTCGCCGCCAATTTCTCCCTGGGCGTAGCCCTGCTGATCGACACCGCCCGTCAAGTGGCCGCCGCCATGCCCGAGGCCGAGATCGAGATCATCGAAAAGCACCACGACCGCAAGCTGGACGCCCCCAGCGGCACCGCTCTGGCCATCGCAAACGCCCTCTATGAGGTGCGCCCCGAGGCCACCGTGGTCACGGGACGGAGCGGCTACGGCAAGCGCACCCCCGAGGAGATCGGTGTCCACGCCATCCGCATGGGCAACATCGTGGGTGA
>JAZQXS010000018.1:0-7399 GCA_045633025.1 Eubacteriales bacterium
ATCGGTTGCGTGGAGCAGTTCAGCGCGGCGGCGATCGTTCGGGCATTGAGTCCGGCGGCGCCATTTGCGCGGATCAAATCCAGCGCGGTTCGAATGATGTCCTCACGGGTAATTTTGACTTTCGGCGGCATAGAATCCCCCTTTTTATATATCGTTCGTTATATATCGATTGATATTTTATCACAAAACGACAGATTTGTCAAGACCTTTTACGAAAAAAGCGGAGATCCAAACGCCTCGCGCATTTGAAATCTCCGCTTCGAGCCTCTCCGGCCCACGGTATTATGAGGATCTCTACATATTCAGTGTATAAAAAGATGAATGTTTAAAGATTCCCTTATGTCAACAGATCCTCCAGCGGCATCTCGATCATCACACTACGATCGTAGCAGAAGGAGCCATCCCAAGCGTCCAACCGAAGCAGGTCATCCCCTTCGAACTCGATTTCGTAATCCATCATCGAATACATAACCAGCATGTAATGGGTATCGCTCTCCGCGACGGTATACTTGTGTGCGCCGCGTATGTCACAGAACCGGTACGTCTCGCCGTTCAATGTATACTCCACGAATACGATCGACATTAGGTACGGCTCTCCGACGTATTCGTCCACCAGGCATTTATCACACCAGCATATCTGACCGGGCACATAGTATACGTTCAGAATCTGATACGAATCTACCACCGTCGGATCGTCCAGCCACTCCTGCGTGCTCTCCACTGCCTTACGAACGATATATTCCTCGTTATATTCAAACTCTCCGCAATTCACGCATCGGCTGGTCAGCGAGCTAATCTCGTGATCAAGGGGGATACCGATCGTCTCTCCGCAATTCACGCAGGTACAGGGTGCCGTACAGGTAGCGGCTGTAAACTCGTGCTTCGGCTCCCCCTGCGTAGCCCCGCAATCCCGGCAGGTGATGGGCGCATAGCAGGTGGCTTCCTCATAGAAGTGGAAATGCTCCTCCGGCAGAGCAGGAGGACTGATCTCCTCGCCATATCCATACGCGATCGCAACCACGTCCTGTTGCCCCATCTCACAGGCATATCCAACAATCAACCCATCCGCAATGGTCACGGTAATCATCTCCTCAAGGTCATCCACCGTCATCCGGATCTGATACGTCAAGACCTCCCCCTTTGTTTTCAGACAGACGGCGCTCTCGTTCTGCTCAACCAAGCGGATCGTGTTTTCCACGGGCAGATACAAAGATCGAACAACTTCGTTTTTCGTTTCCGCATCGACTAACGGATTCTCCTCAAGAACCTCATAGTATTGCTCCGTTTCACCGTACTTACTGAGTCTGACGTAAAAACGGTACTCATTTTCATACGTCATCAACCACTGTTGTGTCCAAATATCCTCACGCCATCCGTCGTAAATACCGTCGTGCTGATACAGGAAGCCGCCGTTTTCGTCAAAGCCAAGAACACATTCCCAACCGTTTTTCCTACACTGCATCGTATCTTGCTTCACAGACACCTCGTACGCCGCCCACAGCTCCTCTGCGCAAGCCGCCGCATCGATGGATACCGTCTTTTCTTCAGGCTCGGTCTCGGGCTCTTCCGTCTCCTCAATGTCCGCCGTTTCAATCGTTGGCTGTGTTTCCTCTGACTCGGATACCGTCTCCGCAGCTTCATCGGACTCCGCCGCTGTTGTGTCCGTATCGGTCAGTTCTGCAGTTGTTTCAACGGTTGTTTCAACGGTCGTTCCAACGGTCGTTGCGGGATCTGTCCCGACCGGTAGCTGTGAATCATCCGCATTCTGACACGCCGCGAACAAAAATACACAGAACAACCAGATTAGTCCTGTTCCCAAGCAGGATTTCATCCATTTCTTCATGATCTCATTTTCCTCCTAAAAGAAGCGGCTCTTACAAGCCGCCCTGTATGATTTATTTCATTATAGCACATTTTACTTCCGTTGTCAACTTCATTTTATATGGGAAACCGAGCTTACCGGGCGTAGCCGACGGTTTATGGAGTTGGTATCAAAAGCCCCCCGAATGGCAACACTCGGGGGGCAAGATTTCGTTCATATTCAGCCTTCAATCCCCACAACCTGCTCCAGCCGCTTCATCAGCGCTCGGTCGGGCTCGGGAATATGAGCAAAGGGGAATTCCATCCCCATGCTGTCGTACTTGACTTGGCAGATCTTACGGAAGGGCAAAAGCTCCACCTTATCTACGTTTCCGTGGGCAGCGGCGATGCGCCCCAGCGCCGTCACCTGCTCCTCGCTGTCATTGACCGTGGGAATGATCACCTGCCGCAGGGTGGTGGGGATCCCCTCCGCCTCCAGGTAGTCCAAGAACGCCAGGGGCGCGGCCATACCACAGCCCACATGGGCGCGGTAGTCGGCCTCGGTCGTGTATTTGATATCCAACAGCACCCGATCGGTGTGTGCCAGCAGGGTCTTGACCTCGGAGGTGAGCATACACCCAGACGTATCCAGGCAGGTATGGATCCCCTCCCTGTGACACCGCTCAAACAAATCGGTGACGAAGGCCGCCTGCAAAAGCGGCTCGCCGCCCGACACCGTAACGCCGCCATCCTCCCCGAAATACTCGCGGAAACGAAAGATGCGGGAAACAAGCGCCTCGGCGGTATAGAGAGTTCCCCCGTCCAAATCCCACGTGTCGGGATTGTGACAGCACTTGCATCGGAGGGGACAGCCCTGGGCAAAGATCACGAATCGCACGCCGGGGCCGTCCAGCGTTCCCATGCTCTGGATGGAGTGAATCCGTCCCGTCAGCGGTACGCTTCCCTGCTCCGGGGCTTTGTTAGTCAGCTCGGACGTCATACGGACTCGTGGAAGGTACGGCTGATGACCTCGCGCTGCTGCTCGCGGGAGAGCTTATTGAAGTTCACCGCGTAGCCCGACACGCGGATGGTCAGGTTGGGATATTCCTCGGGATTCTCGTAGGCCTTCATGAGCGTCTCGCGGTTCAGCACGTTGACGTTGATGTGGTGCGCGCCCTTGGCAAAGTAGCCGTCCAGAATGTGCACCAGATTATCGATGCGCTCATCGTCGGTTCGCCCCAATGCCGCCGGGGTGATGGAGAAGGTATTGGAAATACCGTCGCGGCAATCGTCATAGCTGATCTTGGCCACCGAGTTGAGAGAGGCCAGCGCGCCGTTCTCCTCGCGGTTATGCATGGGGTTGGCGCCGGGGGCGAAGGGAGCGGCGGCGCGGCGGCCGTCGGGGGTTGCGCCCGTGTTCTTACCGTACATAACGTTGGAGGTAATGGTCAGCACAGACAGGGTGTGGATCGCCTTCCGGTAGGTGGGCGTCTTGCGAAGCTCGGTGATCATACGGTGGGTCATATCCTTGGCGATAAGGTCAACGCGGTCATCATCGTTACCGTACTTGGGGAAATCCCCGGTGGTGTTGAAGTCCACAATGAACCCGTTGGAATCCTTAACGGGGGCTACGTTTGCATACTTAATGGCGCTGAGAGAATCGGCCAGTACGGAAAGCCCCGCCACGCCGAAGGCCATGAAGCGATCTACATAGGTATCGTGGAGCGCCATCTGGGTCTTCTCGTAGGCGTACTTATCGTGCATGTAGTGGATGATGTTCATGGTATTGACGTAGAGATGGCTGAGCCAGGCCATGTAGATTTCCATACGGGACATGACCTCATCGAAGTCCAGCTTATCTCCCGCCATAACGGACATCTGAGGGCCGATATGCATGGCGCTGGAGGTGTCGTAGCCGCCGTTGATGGCCAGCAGGAGCAACTTGGGCAGATTGCATCTTGCGCCGAAGAACTGCATCTGCTTACCCACCTTCATAGCCGATACGCAGCAGGCGATGGCGTAATCGTCACCGTAGATGGGGCGCATGAGGTCGTCGCTCTCGTACTGGATGGAGTCGGTATCGGCCGACACCTTGGCGCAGTACTTCTTGAAGTTCTCGGGGAGCTTGGCAGACCACAGAACGGTCAGGTTGGGCTCGGGGGAGGAGCCCAGAGTATAGAGCGTATGGAGGACACGGAAGCTGTTCTTGGTAACAAGGGTTCTGCCGTCCTCACCCATGCCGCCCACAGCCTCGGTGATCCACATGGGGTCGCCGCCGAACAGCTCGTTGTACTCGGGGGTACGGAGGTGGCGGGCGATGCGCAGCTTCATGACAAAATCATCCATCAGCTCCTGCGCGCCCTCCTCTGTGAGGGTACCGTTCTGCATATCGCGCTCCATGTAGATATCGAAGAAGGTGCTGACACGTCCCAGCGACATAGCCGCGCCGTTTTGCTCCTTGATGGCACCGAGGTAGGCAAAGTAGGTCCACTGAACGGCCTCGCGGGCATCCTTGGCAGGCTGGCTGATGTCAAAGCCATACATCTTAGCCATTTCCTTCATGTAGCCCAGGAAGGCAATCTGCTGGAACAACTCCTCGTCCAGACGAATCTCGTCGGTGTTGAACGCGGCCTCGGCCAGCTTCTTCTTGTCCTTGAGCTTTTCCTCGATGAGGCGATCCACGCCGTACAGAGCCACACGGCGGTAGTCACCGATGATGCGGCCGCGGCCGTAAGCGTCGGGCAGGCCGGTAATGATATGGCACTTTCGGGCGGCGCGCATCTCGTCGGTATACGCGCGGAATACACCGTCGTTGTGGGTGGTACGGAAACGGAACTCCTCCTCGACCTTGGGGCTGAGCTTGTAGCCGTATGCCTCGCAGGCCTGCTTCACCATTCTCATACCGCCGAAGGGGTTGACACTGCGCTTGAGGGGGCGGTTGGTCTGCATACCGACAATGATCTCGTTATCCTTATCGATATATCCGGGGGAGAAGCTGGTCAGGGAGGACACGGTGGAGGTGTCAATGTCCAGCACGCCGCCGAACTGTCTTTCGAGGGCGAAAAGACCTTGGATCTTCTTCATTAAAGCCTGCGTACGGGGAGTGGCATCGGCAAGGAAGTCTGCGTTCCCTTCGTAAGCCTTGTAGTTGGATTGAATAAAGTCACGGACGTTGATCTCGTCCTGCCATACACCGGGATGAAATCCCGCCCAGTTGGTGTGTTTCATAGTTGACTCCTCCTGTATGATTATTTTTCAACAAAACAAAAAGGACAAAGCTGTTTTGAGAAAACAGTTTTGCCCAGACGGTCGGCGCAAGCAGCTCTCAAAAACGAGTTGCTTGGGCATCTCTTTGATCTCGCACAAAGCGAGCAGTATTGCAGGATGCCCGGTTTGCAGTCCCCCGCGGTGCTCCGCGTATTCCGTCAGTCCTGCAAACGGTATTCAATTGGATGGGAAGGGGGATCCGCCCTTCTCTTATATTATCCCATAAAACGTCCCGCTTGTCAAGAGGGAAATTGCAACAAATTCAAAAAAAAACGGGATTGTTTTTTCGCCAAGTTGGGGGAAGATCGAGCTCTGACGGAACAGCCTGTATTTTTCAGATTCGCGATTGTTTACATCCATGCTATTGAACAGGGGAGATATTTGTGATATAATAACTCCATCCATTCGTGTTTGATATCCCTATTTCGGGAGTGCGGTGCCGAGGTACGGTACCTCGGTACAGGTTATCAAGCGCGTCTGATCAATAACAAAACAGCGAGGACTATGATGTTCAGAGAATTAACGAGAAAAAAACAGCAGCTCTCGGACAGTGAATGCAGAGAGCTGTTAAAGCAGGAGGTGCGGGGGGTTCTGGCCGTCAACGGTGACGACGGGTATCCATACGCCCTGCCCATCAATTTCTATTTTGACGAGGCAAACAATCGAATCTATTTCCACAGCGGGAAGGTCGGACATAAGATGGATTCCATGGCAGCGAGCGACAAGGTCTCGTTTTGCGTGTACGACAAGGGCTACCACAAGGACGGGCATTGGTCACTCAATATCAAAAGCGTGATCGTATTCGGGCGCGTTCATACGGTGTGCGATTGGACAGACGCGCTGATTATGGAATTTTGCAAGCGATTTACGGACGATACGGAATATATTTACAGCGAGATAGAGAAATTCAAAAGCAAAACAGCCGTTCTTTGTCTTGAAATCGAGCATATGACGGGAAAACTCGTCAACGAGGCGTGATAAGAAGAATTCGACGCAGATTGCAGATTACAGGTAAAAAACAAACGTGTTGTGGTTATACCTTATGACGGGCGCTGCACTTGACCGCTGTATTCCGGGCTGTCAGCACCATGCTTGCAAGCGGATCTATATACGGTCATTGGCCAATCCTCCCAAACTCAACTGTCAGTTAACAAAAACTTTCTTTTTAATCCCTTCACGAGTTAATGAAAAGATGTTATAATATGTACAACGGTACCGGAATAACATTTTGGAGGATTCCTATGAAAGAAAATATGGGTCAGATTATCAAGCGTCTGCGTAAAGAACGAAATCTCACGCAAGAGGAGCTTGCTGAGCAACTGAATATTTCGGCACAAGCCATTTCAAAGTGGGAAAATGGCACGAGTATGCCCGATATTTCTCAAGTCGTACCGCTTGCAAATTTGTTTGGTGTGCCAACCGATGTTTTGTTCGGCGTATATGGTACAGAACACGAGGAAGAAGTAAATTTGCGTTTGAAAGAAATTTATGAGATTTACGATGGTTGTAAAGACGGTGAAGAAGGGGCGACCGCACTTATTATACTTGATAAATATAGAGATGCGTTGCGAGCCTATCCCAACAATGCAACCCTTCTTTCCGAAGCATCTGCATTTGGTACGATGATATTACAAAATAATCAATCAGCGTTAAAGCCGCTCATTGGCCAAAAAGGAATTGATGATCTTGCTAATGAAATCATTCGTTGGGCAGAGCTTGTTATAAAATACAGTTCTTCCACCGGTCATATGCTGTCAGCCAAAAGACGTTTGATCGATATCTACGTTCTTCGCCGGAACTGGGATGCCGCATACGCATTGGCGGAAACATTCCCTAATACAGTCAGCAACGTTCGCTGTTTAATTATGGCGGACTTAAAACACAGCGAAGGAAATACAGACGGTGAAAGAATGCAACGGTATGGCAATATAGAAACACTATCGTCAAAACTTGGATACGAAATTTCTATGCTGGGGAATCTGTATATGCGCGAAGGAAAGTGGGAAGATGCTTTATACTGCTATACTGCTTTTCGCAATATAGTAGAAGCGATGTATGAGGATGAAAAATACAGACCGCCGTTCATTTATAATCATTATCCGATGTATCGTTTTCCTGCAGAATGTCTTATCCAATTAGGCCGAGAGGAAGAGGCGATCATCCTGCTTGAAGAAGGAGTCAATTTTATTCTCACGCAGGCAGAAAACTTTAACAAGAAGAGATATCTTGATGTTCCCCTTCTTCGCGATTATTCATTTGGGTATGGGCATGATGGTAATGCAGAATATCACGACCTCAAAGGAAAACTGCAACGCTTTTTGAGCGGAGATGC
>JAZQXS010000019.1:0-4457 GCA_045633025.1 Eubacteriales bacterium
ATATTGGCTCAAGAAGTCGGCATCGAAGGGCAATCGCCTCGCCATGTATATGCTTTATAAATGCTACCGCGACGGAAAAATCGAAGACCGCGAGGGGGAAAAGATGAAATATTTGCTCATGGCTGTGGACAAAGAATACGGTTTTGCCGAGTACGAATACTCAAAACTCCTCTCGAAAACAAAGTCAGATATGGCTATTGAATATATGCGTCAAGCTTCCCGTCACGGCTGTCCTATGGCTGAGTATGCCGTCGGAAAACTCTTTATTGAGAGAGGAAATACCGACTTGGCGCTTCCGTATTTGGAAAGCGCGGCAAGCAAAAATACCTGGGCACGGTTCTATCTTGGGCTGGTATATTACTACAAGCTCGATGATAAGGAGAGGGGTATGGAGTATCTTCGCATGGCGGAGGAGCAGAACTTCGAGCCTGCACACGCCGCCATTGTTCAGATCGAGTATGGCTACAACGCGCGGATCGTGGCAGGTGTCTTCAATCTGTTCTATTACGCCAGCCGTATCATCGACGAGGACTCCGAGGATATGTATCCTCATCCTGCCTTTGCTGACGTGGATATGCGTGCAAAGAAGGAAGACCGAGCAAAGCGTATGGGGCTTACGATGGGTGGAATGTAATTGATAACAAATTGATAATTCTTCGCAATACCGCTGGATATTCAAATATCTTTGTGGTATTGTTTGTGTTGAAAAAAACTAACGAAAGGACATTAATATATGGGAAAAAGACGTCCGTCGGGTGACGGACTTGTACGGAAAAGAGCCGACGGGCGATGGGAAGGCCGCATCGTTGTCGGTCATAAAGAAGATGGCAAACCAATATACCGTTCGGTGTTTGCCGAGAAACAAGGCGACCTTATGCCAAAGCTCCATGAGCTGAAGGATCAGTACGCAGGGGTGGAGCTGACCGAGGACAGCTCTATCACCCTCGGCGAATGGCTCGAAAGATGGCTGAATGAATATAAGAAACCTATCCTGCGCCCAAGCACCTATGCAGGCTACAGCAAGGATATAGCCAACCATATCCTGCCGTATCTCGGCTCGAAAAGGATCACGCAGCTCAAAACAGCGGAGATACAAAAGCACTACAACCGCCTCCTGGAGTCTGGGCGCATACAAGATAGCAGCAAGGGAAAAGGACTTTCCAACGCCACCGTGCGAGGCATCCACATGGTCTTACGCGAGGCGCTGGATAGCGCGGTGCGGGAGGGACTCATCCCGAAGAATCCTGCGGATGGGACTTCGCCTCCGAAAATCTATCGTAACGAGAAGCAGGTGCTGACCAAGAATCAACTCGAAACCTTCATGAAACTCATCGAAGGTGACGAGGAATGGTACGATTTCTTCTACACCGAGATCATCACGGGTATGCGCCAGGGCGAGATCTGCGGTCTGCGCTGGGAGGACTTCGACAGGGAAAAGCGAGCACTGCACGTGGCACGCTCGGTGGACTTCGTAAACAAGGAACTCGTTGTTGGTGAGACCAAAACCGACGACGGCAAGCGTACCATCTACCTCCCCGAGAGTCTGTGGCGGATCCTCGCAGAGCGGCAGGGCCAAAAGGGAGCATTCAGCGATTGGATATTCCCGAATCTTCTCAAGCCGGAATGGCCGCTGAATCCGAGCAGAGCCTACCGACAACTCAAAAAGCTGTTGGAAATCGGAGGGCTTCCGAGTATCCGCTTCCACGATCTACGCCACACCTTTACCTCACACGCCGCCAATTCGGGTATCGCGCCCAAGACCTTGTCCGAAATTGTCGGGCACAGTAAGGCGAGCTTCACGCTGGACCATTACGCGCACGTGACGAGCGATATGCAGAAGAACGCGGCGAACATCGTCACGAATTATATTACAGACATCCTCGGAAAGGAGTTGAAGCCATGGCAAAACGCAGAAAAGCGGGCGAAGGATCGCTGAGCAAGCGCAAGGACGGCCGATGGGAGGCTCGCGTCGTTATTGGTTATGATGAAAAAGGCAGACCGAAGACTAAGAACGTGACTGCTGTATCCAAGACAAAATGCCTTGAAAAGCTCGAAAAGCTCAAAGCCGAGTTGGGGGCGGTCACAAAGAAAACCACGCCGACCATGTCCTTTGGCGAGTGGATGGATTTCTGGTATCAGACCTACTGCAAGAACACGCTCAAGGAATCCACCCAAGCCACCTACGAAGAGCGCATCTGTAAGCAGATTATTCCCAAAATCGGACACCATCCGCTGAATCAGATCACCACGGGACTCCTGGAGAAATTCTACGCCCAACTCAAATCCAACGGCAGACTTGTCAGGCGAGATATCTACGGCCCCGGACTTGCAAACTCGGTCATCAGAAGCATTCATGCTCATTGCAGGGCGGCGCTGGACAAGGCGGTCGCTGAAAAGCTCATCCGTCAGAATCCCGCCATCGGGTGTAAGCTACCCTCCAAGAAATCAGCAGAGATCAAAATTCTCACCCCCGAAGCCATGCAAAAGCTCTTGTTCCAGGCACAGAAGGAAGATTTCTACGAGATGTTCGTGCTCGACCTCGCCACAGGCTTGCGCCGTGGTGAGATAGTTGGTCTGCAATGGAAGGACATCGACTTCGAAACCGGAGAACTCTCGGTCACCAAGCAGGTGCGATACGTGAAGGGTGAATTAAAGATTGAGCCACCCAAGACCAAGGCATCGGAACGAAGTATCATCCTCTCTCCACCTGTACTCGAAATGCTCACGGAGTATAAGAAAACGGTGGATTCGATATGGCTTTTCCCATCACCCGTGAAGAAAGAAGATGTGCCGAGGGATCCATCTGCGTGTAGAAAAGCTCTCGCCAGGATTCTCAAACGAGCTGAGTGCGAGCACGTGCCGTTCCACGCCATGCGCCACACCTTCGCTTCCAACGCATTCCACTACGGTATGGATGTTAAGACCTTGGCGAGCACCATAGGACACGAAAGCGTGGAAACAACTTTGAACGTATATGCCCACAGCTCCGAGCAGATGAAGCGAGATGCAGCCAAGAAGATCGACGAAGCTATCGGTACAGTCCTCGGCGCAGATGTGACCGCTTCTGACGCCTCCTGTGGCGATGAAAACAACGAGGCACAAGAATCCACGAACGGCGCGGACAAGCCTAAAACGGTGGAATTCAAGCCCTACCAGCCCAAATATCGCAAGCGCGGAACGGGCTCTGTTCACCAGGTCAGCAAGAATGTATGGGAAGGGAGATATACGCCAACCGTCAATGGTAAGCGTGTAGCGCGCAATATCTATGCAGATAGCGAGGAAGAGTGCGAGGTAAAGCTTGAGGCGCTGATTCGAGAGATGAAAGCGGAGTTTGGAATTAAGTAAAGAAAAGTAAGTGATACAGGGGCGCTAATTGTGCCCCCTTGTTTTATTTAGATACTACATATGGTATCCGTGACCTTGAAATGTTACGCAAATTATGATATAATGATTGCAGAAATTAATGTTATCGTTGGAGGTATATATGGCTAAAAATTGGTGGGGCTTTGAAATGCCCGAAACTTGGTTAAAAACACAAGAAGTATTAAAGAATATGACTCCCGTTATTTCGGGATTAAGCCTCGATACAAGCCGTTTTTCGTGGCAACAGGATGTAAGTGGTGCTACTGCTGCTTTGCGCGCGATTCAACCTTACTTAAGCGGTATTTCTGCTACAACCGAAACCGCAGCAATGTTATCAGGACTTTCAGAATTGCAGACATCGTTGTCAAGAATAATTCCAGACTATTCAAAATTGTTTGTTTCTGCAGAGCGAATAATTCCTCAGATTCCTAAAATTCCTACATTCAATTGGGAGTGGATGTCTTCCGTGTTACAAGAACATGTGGGTGAATACGATGATGAAGAAGTTCAGTCAATAATTACCCCGGAAATTCAAGAGGAGCTGGATGAAAGTGTAAGACAAGTGCTTGTTGAAACACAGACTAATGACGCGGTGAAAGCCAAATATGTTCAGTGGCAAGAAAAACATCCTCTACTTGCTATTGTGTTTCTGAATATTATTCTTGCTATTTTGGTTAACCTCGTCTCAAATTTTGCGTATGATTGGATATCTGCGAAATTGGGCAAGGCATCTAATGTTTATGAAGAACCTAAGGCATCCTCAAGTGTTGTAATAAATGTTAATGTGGAGAGTGAGATTATTATCATAGACTCCGTTCCTTACTATTATCAGATCGTTTATACTGATCCAGAAACAGGTGAGGAGTTCAAGGGATACATTCCAAAGAAGAATGTAGATAAAGAATCGATTGAAACAGACAATGAATCAGAGCCGGAATCAAAAAATGATACGCAGTAATCAAAACCACCGGTTGAACCGGTGGTTTGCACAGCCCCTATAAGGGGCAAATACAGGCGTAACCCCTAAAAGGGGTACAGAAGGTTTGATACCGCATTACAATCTCAGGCAGCCGCTCACGTGCGGCTGTCTATTT
>JAZQXS010000020.1:0-6743 GCA_045633025.1 Eubacteriales bacterium
GCAGGCTGGACAGGCGGGCGGGATCCCTTCTCCTCAGCGGGCTGGGGCGCGGCGGCCGGCTCGCCTTGGGGACGGGGAGGACGGGAGCGGTTTTGATTATTTTTTGAATTCTGGTTCTGATTTTGCGCGGGGGCGGCGGGCTTGTCGCCGCGGTTCTGGTGGGAAGAGCGGTTGGGGTTGCGGGGACGGTTGTGTCCGCCGTTGTGAGGGCGCTTCGCGTCGGCGGCACCGTCGGCGTGACCCTCGGGGCGCCCCTCCGGGCGGGAGGGATTCTTTTCGTTGATGTCCATGATGGACTCCTTTCTGTATATGGGAAAAAGGGATCGGCGGTCGGAATGAGCCGCAGGGCGATCAGACCGAGATATCCACCGAAAGCTGCATCAAGGTCAAACGGACGTTGCCGTTGGCCTCCAGACTGTCGGCGGCGTCGCCCAACGCCCGATAGAGGCGGAGAAGGGCGCGGGTCGTGAAGCGAGCCGCCAGCGTGTCGGCGGCGTCGCGGTCGGTGTAGTATTTCAATTTGACCGCATCGCTGTGGCGCAGAAGGATGAGATCCCGCACGGCCAGCGTGATCAGCGCGATAACCTCGGCGACGCCGTCCCGCTTGCTTCCGAAGCTCCCCAGCACGGCGGGAAGCTGATCGAATCGGTGCGCGGCGCAGGCGTCCATGAAATCGTCGCACAGGGCACGGAGCTTGAGCACCGGCTTCACGGCGCGGGCATCCGCCAGGGTTAAGGCTTGTCCGATGCATCCGTCGGCGCGGAGCAGAACGGCGGCCATATCCTCCTCCGAGAGCGTACAGCGGCGGGCTTTCAGAAATGCCCGCACGTCCTCATCGGGCACCGGACGGGTGCGGAGGACGGGGGCGCGGCTGCGGATGGTTTCCAGGAGATTGTCTGCGCCGTCGCAGAGCAGGAGAAAGAGCACGTAGGGGGGAGGCTCCTCCAAGGTCAGGAGCAGGGCGTTCTGCGCCTGTACGGTCATGGTGTGCGCGTCCTCAATGATATAGATCTTGGTGTCCAGGTCGTTCGGGGGAATGAGGACGTCCTGACGCAAAAAACGGATGGCGTCCACGCCGATGGAAGCCTTACCCTCCCGCCCGATGACGTGGATATCGGGGCATTTGTCCTCCAGTACCTTTCGGCAGGCGGGGCATTCCTCGCAGGGAAGGGGGGCGTCCGCGGGGATCTCGCGGGGGGCGGGCGGCGCGTCCAGATCAAAGAAGCCCATCTGGTCGGCGTCCTCCGCCCGCGCGATGACCTGCCCCGGGCGGTTCTCACAGGCGATGGCGGCGCAGATGTACCGCGCGATGGTGTGGCGGCCGCTGCCGACCCGTCCGTCCAGAATATAGGCGTGGGAGAGCTGACCCGCCCGAATGTCCCGATCCAGGCGCTCCATGAGCTCGCGGTTGCCGATAACGGCGGTAGTCGTGACGGATTCCGAAACAGCCATGGTGATCTCCCTTCAGCAAACAATATACATTTAGTATAGCAGAAATCCGCCCGTTTGTCAAGGGCTTTCGGGGAGACGGAAGAAATTGCCGAGTGAAATTTCTTCCCCTTGACAGGGGGGATGTTTTATGCTATAATGAACCCATCTACACTTCTCTAAAGGAGGAAAAAGCATGAAGCTTTTTTGGAAAAGACTACTGATGGCCACGTTGGCTATGGCAACCATGTTGCCTGTGGCGGCCTGTACCCACCCTGCCGGGGACACCGATACGGCGGATACCCACGATACCGAGCCCGAGGTTACCACGGCCGAGGCTACGGTTCCCGAGACGGAGGCACCCGAAATACCCGAGTATGCTCCCGATTTCCGCGTGACGGCTTACGTTTGCCTCGAAGCGGATCCCAATAATTTCAAATTCGATGAAAGCCATCTTTCCACCGTCACCGACCTCATCTTCATTGGCTCCACCGCCAGATTCGACACCGAGGGAACCGTCACCGTTGAGGACAGCGCCCTTGCCTGTATTGATAAGGCCAGAGCCGCCATCGGGAATCGTCCCATCCGCCTCCACATCAATCTGAACGGCCCCACCTCCACCGCCGCCGCATCCACCTGGGAGGAGCAGATGGACAACGTGGCCAAGGAGTTCCGCAAGGCTTTCCTCAGCAATAAGCTGGAGGAAAATATCAAAAAGGCTCTGGAAGCCTACGATCTGGACGGCGTTTTCTTCGACTGGGAGTATCCCATCATGGCGACGCACAAGAAGTGGTTTGGCAGCTTTCTGATCAGCCTGAACGATACCCTTGGCGACGGCTACACCATCGGCTGCGCCATGGCCGATTGGTGCTCCAATCTCTCTCCCATGGCCATTGAAGTCATCGATATCGTGACCTTGATGAGCTATGACCTGTGGGATGAGAACGGCCTGCACGCCACCACCGAGCTGGCTAAAAAGCATGTTCAAAATATGCTGGCGCAGGGCTACTCCCCCTCCCAGATCGATCTGGGTATCCCCTTCTACGCCCGTCCCACAACGGGTGAAGCGTACTGGTACGGGTATAACGGCTTCCACGACAAGCTGGACGAGAACGGCCTGTACCATGAGGAGCACACGGGTCTTAAGCACTCCTTCAACACCCCCGCCGTGGTCTATGAGAAGACCGAATGGTGCATCGAAAACGGTGTCGGCGGCGTGATGGCCTGGCACTACGCCTGCGACGTGCCCTCCGACAACGAATACTCGCTGTTCGACGCTATCCAAAGAGCGAAGGACGACGCCGGCCGAAAGTAAGCCGTACGGAAAGAATCCCGAAACCTCACCGTTTCGGGATTTTTTCTTCGAATACTTCTTTACAAAACCGAAAAAATATGGTATAATAAAATATAGTTATTCAAAATTCCGTTTTCTCCCCCGAAAGGAGCGACTATGAAGTGTCCCGTATGCGGCTGCCCCGATCTGAAGGTTCTCGATTCACGGCCCATTGAGGAAGGAAACAGCATCCGCCGCCGCCGTGAGTGCCAGCAGTGCGGTAAGCGTTTTACTACCTTTGAGATGATCGAGACCTCCCAGATCATCGTCATCAAGAAAGACGGCTCCAAGGAGCCCTTTGATCGCGTCAAACTCATCAACGGTATCCTGAAGGCCACTCGGAAGCGCGCGGTGGATGCGGAGGCCATTGTCTGTGAGATCGAAGCCGACCTTCAGAATACCCTGCGCCTGGAAGTGCCCTCGGTGGAGCTGGGGGATCGCGTTCTGGCCAAGCTGCGGGATATCGACGAGATCTCCTACGTCCGCTTCGCCTCGGTCTACCATGAGTTCACCGATGTGGATTCCTTTATGGACGAACTGAAAAAGCTCAAGAAAAAGCACGGTCAGCAGAGAAAGACGCCTGTCTCCGAGGATTGACCGCCACAAAAGTCCGCGTGCCGTTGCTGTGCCCGCGGACTTTTCGTATGGCTTTTTTTGTAAACAAATTGTAAATACCCCGGCGAACAGGAAACCAACGGGGATTTTTGTCGTCCTTTACAGTAGAAGGGACAGGATCATGCCCCGATTACGACAAATATCCACCCACAAGGAGGAAACGATCATGAAAAAAACAGCCGCTTCGCTCTGTATTCTGAACCGCACGCTTCGTTTGACCGTTGCGTTGTGTCTGATTGCCTGTATACTGCTCGGCACGGTCACGCTGTCAGGCTGTACTCTGTCCATCAAGGCGGAGGAATTGTCCGCGGACTATACCCGTACAGCCTCCGACGAGGGGCGGGTCACCGACGCCTTCGTTACCGCCATGTCTGACTTTTCCATGACGCTATCCCACGCCGTACTGGCGCAGGAGCAGGAGGGGAAGGCCAACCACCTCATCTCCCCCCTGTCGGCCATGATCTGCCTGTCCATGCTGGCCAACGGCGCCGAGGGTGAGACCCTTGCCCAGATGGAGGCCGTTCTGGGCATGAAGATCAACGACCTCAACCGCGCCCTCTACGCCTTTACGCAAAGCCTGTATGTGGGGGAGGATTGCAAGGTGTCCCTGGCCGATTCCATCTGGTATCGGGCCGGCGACCGCCTGACCGTCAAGGAGGAATTCCTGCAAACCTGCGCCGATTGGTACGAGGCTCAGCAGTACGCCGCGCCCTTCGACGAGTCCACCCGCAAGGACATCAACACCTGGGTCAAAAAGTATACCGACGGCATGATCGAGACCATGCTGGAGGAGCCCATTCCCGCCGATGCCGTGATGTACCTCATCAACGCGCTGGTGTTCGACGCCAAGTGGGAGGAGGAGTACGAGAAAACGGATATCGTCCCCGGCGAATTCACCGCTTTGAAGGGGACGGTCGCCTCGGTGGAGATGATGCGCTCTGAGGAGAGTGTCTATCTGACCGCCGCGGGCGGTTTTGGCGTGGCCAGACCCTACAAGGGAGGGGCGTACAGCTTTGTCGGCCTGCTCCCCGCGGAGGGAACCGACGTCTACGATTTCGCCGCATCCCTGACGGGCGAGGCGTGGGTATCCATGTGGCAGAGCCGCACCCGCGAGACGGTCTACACCCGCATCCCCGAGTTCACCTACGACAGCTCCATGGCGCTCCTGCCGGCGCTGGAGCAGATGGGCATGACTCACCTGTTCGATAGCGGTAAGGCCGATCTGTCGGGGATCGGCTCCTCCTCGGCGGGGAATCTCCACGGCGGCGGCGTGTACCAAAAGACCTATATCGAGGTCAACCGCCACGGCACCAAGGCCGCCGCGATCACCTGGGCGGTGAATAAGGATTGCGCCGCCGCCGAGCCCATGGAGCCCAAATACGTCTACCTCGACCGCCCCTTCGTCTATGCCATCGTGGACAACGCCACGGGATTGCCCCTGTTTCTGGGTGTGGTGACGAATTTGGATTGACGGAGCTGGTAAATCAAGCTTCCTCGATCCTCCAGACCGTCTGCATGATGGACGCGGGGCCGGTCTGCTCCTGTCTTGCGTAGAATACCGTCAGAATGTCCCCGCTTTCCAGCTCCACCGAGGCGGGGTAGCCCAGATCGTGATGAGCGCCGTTGACGTAGAGATCGTGTCCTGTGTCCCACGTCCGACCGCCGTCGCGGCTGATCATGGCCTTGATGCCGTACGGGGGCTCGCGGTAGCCGTAGGTAGAGAGAAGGGTACCGTCCCGCAGGATCAAAAGATGGGCGGGAGATCCGCCTTGGTCGGGCAGGAGCTGATGCGGGCGGGTAAAGGTTCGGCCGCCGTCGCTCGATTCGCTCTGGTATACCGTGAAATACCCGTTGCCCTGTACGCGGATGTGGACGATGATCCGCCCGTCCGCCAGTACCACCGCGTGGGGCTCGTGGCTGTCCAGACCGGGCACGTCCTCAATTTCGCCCAGCTTTTCAAAGTGGCCGTCGGTGGATACCTTGTAGGCCGCCAGATGGCGGTCGGGGGCATCGGGCTCTCCGAAATAGCGCCCGACGTAGAGGATCTCGCCGTCGGGAGTCAGCGTCGGGCCGTGGGGGGAGGTTACGGGACTACGGAGAATTTCCCCAAAGGTCTTGCCGCCATCGTGACTGAAGATCATGGTGGAGCCAAGGTAGGCTGTCTCGGCCGCCTCCCCGTCCAAGGCATCCAGATAGCCGTCGATGTAGGGATGGCCGTGCCCCGGGGTTTCCCAGTAGCCGTGCTCGCTGAAGGCGCGCTGAGTCTCCTTGGTGTTGTTGAAGCTGGTGATCAGCAGGCTCTTTTCGCCGAAGGGCAGGATACCCGCGTCGCGGTCGTCCAGCGGCGTGTCCATGATGATGGCGGGACGGCTCCACGTTTTTCCCTCGTCATCGCTCAGACACATGACCACCTTGCCGAAGGGGCAGATGTGGCGCAGGCGGAATCCCGACGCCACCATGGCCAGACGTCCGTCCTGCAGGCGCGCCACCGTGGGCCAGGCAAAGTAGGCGTTATAGGGATTGGTTGGGTTGGAGCAGATGATTCGGGTCTCCTTGATCGTCAGTTTCATGACAGAACCTCCTTCGTCGAAATGGGGTTTTGTTTGTATTATACTATTTTTCGCGGCGGCTGTCAAGTCTGCTGCGGAGAAATTCGATAAATTGAATTGAAAGGAAGGATCCTACCATGAAATACCTCGGAAAAGAAAAATGCCGTATCCTGAAAGAGATACGCGCCGAGATCGCAAAGGCGAACGATATCGAGTGGGTGGTCTCCGAGTGCAAGCACCAAGGCAACTGCAAGGGTACCTGCCCCAAGTGCGAGCAGGAGGTCAGACAACTGGAGGAAGCTTTGGCCAAAAGGGAAGCACTTGGGAAAAAGGTGGCCGTGGTGGGCATATCTGCGGCAATCTCCTTGGCGGTGACGGGGTGCGACGATCTTTTGGCCACGGGCGGAGAGCCTTTGGGCGGACAAATTCAGCTTCCCGTCACACAGGAAGAGACATTGATGGGAGACGTGTATATCCCGCCCGAGACCGAGGAAGAAACGGTTGCGGACGGGGAAACGACCGAGCCGGAGACCGAGGAAATCACCGCCACCGCAGGAGAGCCCATGGAGTACGAGTATGAGATGGGCGAGTTTCCCGAATAACCTGAAAGGAGTGAGCGCATGAAATACTATGGAAAAGAAAAATGCCGTATTCTGAAAGAGATCCGCGCCGAGATCGCAAAAGCAAACGATATCGAGTGGGTGGTCTCCGAGTGCAAGCACCAAGGCAACTGCAAGGGCACCTGCCCCAAGTGCGAGCAGGAGGTCAGACAACTGGAGGAAGCCTTGGCCAAAAGGGAAGCGCTTGGGAAAAAGGTG
>JAZQXS010000021.1:0-1802 GCA_045633025.1 Eubacteriales bacterium
ATCCGCACCATCGCTGAGGTGGTGCCCAACGCCCTCAATGTCAAGGACTACGCCCGCATCGTCAAGGATAAGAGCATTCTGCGCCAGCTCATCGGCGCCTGCGACGAGGTCAGCGACGTGGCCTACTCCGAGCAGGACGACGTGGCGCACATTCTGGACGCCGCCGAGAACAAGATCTTCGCCATCGCCCAAGGCAAGGACACCAAGAACTTCCGTCACATCCGCGAGGTCATCGGGGACGTGTACAGCCACCTCCACGAGCTGGTCACCAACAAGGAATCCTCCCAGGGTACCTCCACCGGCTTCTCGGGGCTGGATCGGGTGCTGGCGGGCATGGGTAAATCTGACCTTGTGCTGGTCGGCGCCCGTCCCGGTATGGGTAAGACCTCCTTCTGTCTGAACATCGGTACCAACGTAGCCGCCCAGACGGGCAAGACCGTCTGCATGTTCTCCCTGGAAATGTCGGCGGAGCAGCTCGTCAACCGTATCATCTCCTCCGAGGCTATGGTGGACAGCTACGCCATGCGTACCGGCGACCTCAAGCCCGAGGACTGGGAGAGCATCGCCCACGCCACCTCCAATCTGGCCAAATGCGACATTCTGATCGATGACACCTCGGGTATCACGGTCACGGGCATGAAGGCCAAGCTCCGCCGCGTCAAGAATCTGGGTCTGGTCATCATCGACTACCTCCAGCTCATGCAGAGCGACGGCCGCAACGACAACCGCGTGCAGGAGGTGGCGGAAATCTCCCGCGCCATGAAGATCATGGCCAAGGATCTCATGGTGCCCATCATCTGCTGCGCGCAGCTCTCCCGCGGTCCCGAATCCCGTACCGACAAAAAGCCCATGCTGTCCGACCTCCGTGATTCGGGAGCCATCGAGCAGGACGCCGACGTGGTCATGTTCCTCTACCGCGACGAATACTACAAGGTCAACGAAAGCTCCGAGCCCAACTCGGATGCCGCCGCCTCCATCGCCGAGGTCATCGTCGCCAAGAACCGTCACGGCTCCACCGGCACCGTCAAGATGGGCTGGATCGGCCGCTATACCAAGTTCCGCACCCTGGCCGATGAAAGCGAGCTTCCTTCTTAGAGCATGCCTCCGGCAGCTCAAGGGACTTTTGAAAAAGTCCCTTGAGAATCCCCAAAACCTTCAAAAACAAACCATTTTGTGTTTTGACTTTCTGTTTGACGGATGGATATTGGCATTCATCGTGGGGCCCTGCCCACTGGGGTATTGGGAGAACGGAAGAACGGATTCGCTTTTAAGACTTTAATTCAAAATCAAAAATCAAAAGAAATTTGCGCCAGCAAATTTCCACCTCCACATTCCGCCGAAAGCGAAATATTTCACTCGTGCGAAGCGCGAATTTCACTTTTGCAAAGCAAAAATATCACATTCCCCCGCAGGGGGAATATATCACTGCACCGCCAAAGGCGGTGCCCAGGAGCCGCTATGCCCACCTTCTCCCTCCCTCCATCCCCGCCCTACCTCATCGCCTTCTCGGGCGGCGCGGATTCCAGACTCCTTTTGGAGCTTACTGTCCGCGCCCTTTTGGAGCGCGACCCGAAGGCGCGGGTGGGCGAGGCCGTCACGGCCGCCCACCTCCACCACGGCATCCGAGGCGAGGAAGCGGATCGCGATGAGGCCTTCTGCCGCCGCGTCTGCGAAGAGCTGGGAGTCCCCTTTATCTCGGAGAAGGTAAACGTCCCCGCTTTGGCCGAAGCCGCGGGGGAGAGTCTGGAGACCGCCGCCCGTCGGGCGCGGTATGATTTTTTCCGCCGTATCATGGACGGGCA
>JAZQXS010000022.1:0-1567 GCA_045633025.1 Eubacteriales bacterium
TTCGACAACCACCCGCCCTTCCAGATCGACGGTAACTTCGGCGGTACGGCGGGCATCGCGGAAATGCTCCTGCAAAGCCACGACGGCTTCATCGACCTCCTCCCCGCCCTGCCCGACGCTTGGAAGGACGGCGAGTTCAAGGGATTCATGGCGCGCGGTGGCTTCAAGGTTTCGGCCAAGTGGCAGGACGGCCGCGTAGTCTTCTGCCGCGTAGAGGGACGTGAGGGTACTCCCTTCCGCCTCCGTCTGAACGGTGAGATGATCGACGCCGCAGGAGCCTATACCTTTGAGGCTTGATGCGCGATCAATCAGAAAGGATTTCTGCCATGATCGGTTTTTATAACGTATTGGGCTTTCGCCCGCTGGATACCCGCCTCCGCATCACCCGCCATACGGGTACTCGCTACCCCATCACACGCTTCACCTCCCGCGAGGAGGTGGATGCTCGCCGCGAGGAGCTCCGATTCAACCTCCGTATGGCGGCAGGACTCTATCCTTGGCCTGAAAAAACACCGCTCAACGTCGGATACGAGGACGTGGGCGAGTACGAGGGCTACTCCGTCAAAAAGATCATGTTCGAAAGCTACCCCGGGATGTGGTCCACGGGCAACCTCTACCTCCCCTCCCCCATGCCAGAGAAAGCACCGGCTATTCTCAACGTCATCGGCCACTGGGCTGAGCAACGCCTGCACCGCAGTGATAAGGCCGATTACCCCCAACAGCTCGCCAACTTCGCCCGCATGGGCTTCATCTGCCTGGTTACCGACATGATCGGTATGGTGGACAGCCGCCAGGTATCCCACCAGTACGGCCACAACGAAAAGGAGCTGTGGCTGTCCAACGGTCTGGGTATCCAGCTCTGGAACAACATCCGCGCCCTGGATCTGCTCTGCTCCATGCCCGAGGTAGATGCACAGCATATCGGCGTGACCGGCGCGTCGGGCGGAGGCTCCCAAAGCCTGTTCTTGGGACTCTTGGACGACCGCATCGCGGCGGCCGCCCCCATCAACATGATCTCCCTCCACATGCAGGGCGGATGCTACTGCGAAAACGCGGCCGGTCTTCGCCGCCATACCGACAATGTGGAAATGTGCGCCATGATCGCTCCCCGCGCCCTGTTTTTGGCGGGTTCGGACGGAGACTGGACGCAGGATCTCCAAACCGCTGAATTCCCCGCCATGCTGGAGACCTACCGCCTGTACGGCGCGGAGGATAAGGCGGAGCACTTCTACCAGCACGCTCCCCACCAGTACAACGAAAAGACCCGTCACAAGGTGTATAGCTTCTTCGCCCGTCACCTCATGGGCAAGGAAATGGATTGGCAGGAACAGCCCATCGAGACGGGAGACCTGAACGACCTCACCTGGTTCCGAGGCGAAGGTCATGCCCCCGGTTTCGGTAGTGACGAGGAATATTTTACCGCCCACAAGGCCGAGCTGGCATCTCGCATTGCTTCGCTGCCCGCAGATGAAAAGCGCAGGATGCTGGCGTGGGTCACGGGGATCCGTGAGAATTCCTACCGCATGATCCCCATTTCGTCGGATCACCGCGACGGGCTGACCGTCGA
>JAZQXS010000023.1:0-5415 GCA_045633025.1 Eubacteriales bacterium
ACGTTCTTTATTATGTTTACGTCTATATCAGCCCTTGGCGGCGATCTTCCGCGCGATGCGGATCATATCCATCAGGGTGCCCAGCACGGGCTCGAACTTGACGCCGTAGGCGTGATCCTTGTCGCCGCGGGTGTTCTCCATGCTGATGAGAACGTAGTCGGCGGCGATCTTGGCGGCGGTATAGGCGTTCAGATCCTTCATCAGCGCGCCCACGAAGGCGGAGGCGTAGACGTCGCCCGTGCCGTGACAGCTCTCGGGCAGGCGGCGATGAGGATAGTAGGAGAGTACGCCCTGCTCCGAGATCATGACGCCGGTCTGCTCGGGGTGGAAGCCCACGCCCGTCAGCACCACGGTCTTGGCGCCCAGCTTGTGGAGGGCGGTCATCAGCTCGTTGATGTAGGCCTCGTCGTAGGTCTCGCGGTACTCGATACCCGTGAGGAAGCAAGCCTCGGTGATGTTGGGCAGGAGGTAATCGGCGGTGGCGCAGAGGGTTTTCATAGCCTCCACGTAGGTCATGTCAAAGAGGGAGTAGAGCTTGCCGTTGTCGGCCATGGCGGGATCCACGATACGCAGACCGTTCTCGGTCAGGGATGTATCCATGATCTCGCGGACATAGTCGATCTGGCTTACGGAGCCAAGATAGCCCGTGTAGATGGCCTCAAACTTCAGACCCTCCTTCTGCCAATGGGCGTTGATGGCGGGCATATCCTCCGAGAGGTCGCGGAAGGTGAAGCCGGTAAAGCCGGCCGTATGGGTGGAAAGCACCGCAGAGGGAAGGATCGCGGTCTCGTGTCCGCAGGCGGACAGGATGGGAAGGGCGACGGTCAGAGAGCACTGACCTACGCAGGAGATGTCTTGGATGGTAAGAATTCTTTTGTATGCCATAACAGGCCTCCTTAATTTATGGGCTCTCCATCGAAATGGGAGCAGAGTGTATTCAGGACGTCTCCGATGCGGTCGGTTTGGGCCTCGTCCACAATGACGTCGGCGTAGGTCTCGTACAGGGCGGTTCGCTCGTCGTAGAGATCGCGCAGGGTGTAGCCCTCGGGCATGACTACGCCGCGGTGGGTGAAGTTGCCGAGACGCTTCTGAACCGTCTCGAAGGACAGGCGGAGATAGACCACGGTGCCCACGGATTTGAAATGCTCCATGGCGGCTTGGCTGTACACGGCGCTGCCTCCCGTGGCGATGACCGCGGGAACTCCCGCGGGGGTCGAATCATTTCCCAAGGTCAGGTTTACGGCCTCCTCGATGGCGAGAAAGCCGGCTTGGCCTTCCTCGGCGATGATGCGGTGCAGACGGCGGCCGTCCCTCTCCTGAATGACAAGATCGGAGTCGATGAAGCGATAACCCAGAGCCTTGGCGGCCAGCACCCCGACGGTGCTTTTTCCGCAGGCGGGCATACCGATGAGGATGATGTGGGGCTTGGATGATGTCATAGAACAGGCCTTTCTGCGAAATGTTTACAAAATACGCTTGTATTTTACGCTTGATTCTATTATACTCTAATTTGGTATTATGTAAATGCCCAATTTAATGTTTTTTGATAATACCAGATTGGAGGACAGCTATGCTGCGCTACGACCTTGAACACATCCCCGGCCGCTCGCTGTATGAAAAGCTCACCGACTGCATCCGCACCGACATCCGCAACGGAGTTCTGCGGGCGGGAACCAAGCTCCCGTCCAAACGCCGCGCCGCCGTGGAGTTGGGGGTCAGCGTGGTGACGGTTCAGAGTGCCTATGACCAACTGTTGGCCGAGGGCTACATTACCTCGATGGAACGTTCGGGGTATTTCGTGGCGCAGATCGAGTCCCGTCCCGCTGAGAATCCTGTTCCCGTCCACCCGGTCGCCCAGACGCTTCCAAGCCGTGGCGCTCCCCGGGAGGATCGGGACGTCATTGACTTGGTGCAGAGCGCCCTGTCCCCCGACCTGTTTCCCCTGTCGGTGTGGACCCGTCTCTCCCATCGCGTATACAGCGACGAGGGGGCGAATCTGCTTCGCCGTGTCCCTTACAACGGTCTGCTCCCCCTGCGGGTGGCCATTGCGGACATTCTGTTTGAGAGCCGCGGGATCCGAACGACCCCTGAAAATATCGTGGTCAGCGCCGGGAACGAGCAGCTTTACGCGGCGCTCCTGTCCTATTTTGGGCGGGACGCCGTCTTCGGGGTGGAGGATCCGGGGCATCGCTTGATCTCCCGCTTGTACGAGGAGAACGGCGCGGCCGTTCGCTACCTGCCTCTGGACGAGCACGGTGTGATCCCCGAGGCTTTGGAGGCGTCGGGGGCGGGCATTCTCCACATTTCCCCTGCCCACCATTTTCCTACGGGGGTGGTGACCCCCATCGGGCGGCGGCAGGAGCTTCTTGCCTGGGCCGAGCGGCGGGGCGGGTATATTATAGAGGATGACTATGACAGCGAATTCCGCATGGCGGGCCGACCCATCCCCTCCCTTCAAGAGATGGATCGAGGGGGGCGGGTCATCTACATCAACACCTTTTCCAAGACCATCGCCCCCGCTCTCCGCATCGCTTACGCCGTCCTGCCTCCTGCTCTGGCCGCTGACTATCGGGAGCGGTTCGGGTTTCTTTCCTGCCCCGTGACCGCCGCCGAGCAGTTGATCCTGGCGGCTTTCATTCGTGAGGGTTATTTTGAACGTCACATCAATCGCACCCGTACCCGCTACCGCGCTCTGCGGGATGCTCTCCTGACCGCCATCCAGGGCTCCCCCAAGGCTCACCGCTACAAGGTCACCCAGGCCGACGGAGGTCTCCACTTCCTGCTCCGCATCGACACCGACCGCACCGACTCTGACCTGCGGGAGGCCGCAGCGGCCGCGGGCATTCGGGTGCATTGCTTGTCGGACTATGCGCACAAGGCCGAGGACACCCACACGCTGGTCATCAGCTATGCGGGACTACCCGAGGGGCGGGTGGAGGAGTTTGTGGGGAGGTTGGATGGGTTGGGGGTATGATAAAAGAAGAGAGTTTGCATTGAATTGAACCATTCGTTGTTTTTTTCAGCCCCTATCCAACAATGCGGTTCTTGCAATCGTGATTCGTGTATGATATAATTATCTCACAAAGATCTTTGTATGGAATTCTAAAGAATTGTGAGGAGATAAGATATGGATATACAGTTGTCCAAATCATTAAAAACGCTTCGTAAGACACACGACAGAACACAGGAGGAGCTTGCTGAATTTCTCGGTATTTCATCGCAGGCAGTTTCCAAATGGGAACGAGGTGAGGGGTATCCCGATATAACGCTTTTGCCCAAGATTGCCGGATTCTTTCATGTTTCAGTCGATACACTTCTCGGAGTTGATGAAATAGCCAAACAGAATAAAATTGATGAAATTACGACGGAATATAACAGGATCAGACATCATATTCCCCTTGACCCAAATTATAGACTTGATGAAGGAATTGAGCTTATCAGACAGGCATTGGAGGAGATTCCCGGTGATTTCTTCTTTGAGCAGCTTCTCGCCGCGGATTTGTCGTGGAAGGCTAAGACGGTTTCCGATGCTACCGAAAAGGCAAAATTGTGTGAGGAGGTCATTTCCCTCTGCGAAGACATTCTTTCCCGTTCCACGGACGACCGATGGCGCAACAGTGCAAAACAGATCCTTTTGGTAACGTATGCAGATTTCGGTATGACAGAAAAAGCACTTGAACTTGCTTGCCAAATGTCCAACCCTCATACAACGTGCGAGTATATGCTTACTTATATACTGAAAGGCAACGAGCTTCAAAACAGAAGGAAACTCAATGCTGTTTTGTACTATCAGATTTTCAGGGAATCGGTGATTCATCTTTTTGAGGACGGTCTGGAGGCGGAAAGTATGTTGCATGAAAACGAACTTTCCATAGCAGGAATTGGCCACAGCGAATATTTCTGCGCGATAGAAAACATTCTTTCGCACAGGTAAAGCACTGCAATCCCCCAAAAAATATGCTATAATGGGGATGTCGCAACCGCAACACCCCCATTTCCCATTGCCGCTTATTGCAAAACCCCCGGCATCTCCCGCATCATGTTGTCCAGGAATATCCCATACCCGCAGGTCGGATCGTTGATGAGCACATGGGTCACTGCCCCCACCAGCTTGCCGTTCTGGATGACGGGGGAGCCCGACATGCCCTGCACGATGCCGCCGGTCTTTTGGATCAAGGCCGGATCGGTGACCGATATGGTGAAGCACTTGGAGCCCACGGCCTCTTTGTCCACCGAGGTGATGCGGACGGTATAGCTTCCTACCTTCCCGTTGTCCAGCGTGCAGAGGATGGTGGCATCCCCTTCGCCGATCTCCTCGCGGGTGCCGACGGGGAGCTTGGAGGTTGCCTCGTGAGGCAGATCCGTGAAAATTCCGTAGACACCGCACTCGGTATTCCCCAGCAGGGAGCCGATCTTGCCAGGGGCAAAGTAGCCTTTGATGGCGCCGGGCGCACCGGGCTCGCCCCTGTCCACGCCGCTGACCGTTACGTCGGTGACCTGCCCGCGCTGCATGGGGATGAGCTTTCCGGTGTCTCCGTCACAGATACCGTGCCCCAGTCCGGCAAAGGCGCCCGTCTCGGGGAGAATGAAGGTCACCGTTCCAATGCCCGCGCCGCTGTCCCGTACCCACAAGCCCGTTTTGTAGCGGTTTTCCGAGGCGGAGAAGGCGGGCGTGACGGTGAACGTCAGCTCGGTGGCATCGGTTTCCGCGGGCTTTTTGGCGCCCCCGCGGGGGCTGGCGTACCGCTTCACCGTCAGGGTTACGGGCTTACCGCCCGATTCCTCCACGGCCTTCGTCAGGGATGCCGCGCCCGCCGGGGGCTTTCCGTTGACGGCGGTGATGACGTCCCGCATACGGATGCCCGCGTTGCGGGCGGGATTGACGTTGCGGGTGCCGCCGCCTCCCGATGTGACATCCACGTCGCAAAAGCCAACGACCAATATTCCGTCTGTGTAGAACTTGACTCCGAAGGGCATACCGCCTACATAGACTTGATCGGGAAGGGCGCTCTCCCGCTTTTGGGAGGGGCCGTCAGCCGCCGCCGTGACCGCGCCGCCTGCGACCAGCAAAAGGACAGCCAAAAGGAGCGCCCATAGTTTATTCCAATTTCTGTTCATTTCCGAAATCCTCTTGTTTGTTTGTCGGGCGCAAGACCCGCCACAGTTACTATTCCCCAAATCTCTGCCGTCATGTGTAGCAGATTCTGCGGGCGTGGGGAAAAAGAGGGGATTTTTCTTTCGCTTTCGTTGATTTTGTTTTCAGGGAGTCTCTACATATTCAGCGTGCGGAGAGAGCCGAACAAGTTCGGTGGCGAGAAGATTTTTTGTCAGATGAAACAAAAATCCGCACGCGTAGTTGATCCTACGCGAAGGCTTTTTCGTGAAGCGCCCACTCCGTGGGCAAACGGAAAAGAT
>JAZQXS010000024.1:0-12386 GCA_045633025.1 Eubacteriales bacterium
TAATCAGGCGGTTGATGGTTCGACTCCGTTCACCAGCTCCAATAATGGGGGATTTCCCGAGCGGCCAAAGGGGGCAGACTGTAAATCTGTTGTCACTGACTTCGGTGGTCCGAATCCACCATCCCCCACCAAGCGAAAAGCCCTGCACTTGCAGTGCTTTTTTGCTTGGCGGGATGGTCGGATGAGGCCGCCGACGCAAGAACCCCGCAGGATTCCCGCTTTTCGTCATCCCTTACATTTTCAATGCATCCCATTGACAACTGCTCCAATGTATGGTATAATGACTATGGTTTACCTATACTGTATTACCGAAAGGAGAAAAACATGAAATCCAAACGTATCCTCTCTGCCATCCTTGCCGCCCTCATGCTTTCCCCCGCTCTCGTTTCCTGCGCCACCACCGACGAGCCCGATGACGTCGGTTCAGCCCTGACTACCGCCGCCGTCACCGAAGAGGATACCGGACTTCGGGACAACCTTCCCGACGACCTGGATTTTGACGACGAGGAGATCACCTTCCTCAGCAACTCCCGCGCCGAAACTCTGGCCGAAATCGCCGTTGAAAAGGTCATGGGCGAGCCCGTCAACGATGCGGTATTCGAGCGCAATATGACCGTAGAAAACCGTCTGGGTGTCAAGATCGTCAACCTCGAGGAGAGCTCCGGCGCGGTCGATAAGATCGCCACCGCCGTCAAGGCCAACTCCGACGAGTATGACGTCCTGGCCGCCGAGTGCTACCTCACCCTCGCCAAAACCATCGACGGTATCTTCGCGGACTTGAACGACACCAAGTATCTGGATCTGGAGCAGCCTTGGTGGAGCCAAGGTCTGAACGAGACCATCTCCCATCAGGACTCCCAGTACGTGGCAGCAGGCTCCATGCTCCTGTCCCTGTACCGCTTCGGCTTCGTCACGGTGTTCAACAAGCGTATCTTCACCGATGCAGGCCAGCCCCTCCTCTACGATCTCGTTGAAAACGGCACCTGGACGCTGGATAAGCAAATCGAGATGGTTACCCTCTTCCACCGCGATAACGGCAACGGAGTTCAGGATTTGGAAGGCGACGTCTACGGATTCATCACCACCGATTTCACCAACGTAGACGCCTACTGGAGCGCCTGCCAGCTCCCGATCATCGGCAAGGACGAGAACAACGAGTATGAGTTCGTCTTTGATACCGCCCGCGTGTTCGACGCCGCCGATAAGCTCATCAAGCTCTACCACGAGACCGACAACGCTATGTACTCCGACTTCCACACCGACGAGGACTGGCTCACTATCCGCCAGATGTTCGCGGACGGCTACGGCGCCATGGCCACGTTCCGCCTGCTGGAGCTGGAAAATGAGGTCATGAGAAACATGTCCGACGAGTTCGGTGTCGCCCCCATCCCGAAATACGACGAGATGCAGAAGGAATACCGCACCCTGCTCCACGACCAGTTCACGGTTATCGCCATCCCCACCACCGTCAGCGGAAACCGTCTGGATATGGTCAGCGCCACGCTGGAGGCGCTCAGCTCCACCGGCTTCCGTGTCGTCAAGCCCGTCTACTACGAGGAGACCCTGCGTACCAAGATCGCGCAGGATCCCCAATCCGCTGAAATGATGGATATCATTGTCAACGGCGTTTACATCGATGCCGGTATCATTTACGTATCCTCGCTGAATTACTTCCATCACGAGCTCCGCGCCATCGTTAAGAACGGTCAAAACGATACGGTTTCCCGTTTCACGTCCAAATCCAAGACCGTATCCAAGATCGTTACCCAAATCAACAAGAAGCTGGACAAAATCGGCTAATAAGACAAATCGTTTCATCTCACAAAAGCCGAGAGCCCACATGCGTTTTGCATGTGGGCTCTCGGCCTATGTTTATAGGGAATCTCCCATGGGCGCGCAGACCCACGCAGGGATCCCGCGGGCTTCCAGCGCGGTCTTGGCCCTCTGAGCGCGTCCGTCTCCCTTTTGGAAGATACCGAACACCGCAGGCCCGCTCCCGCTCATCATGGCGGCCATCGCCCCCTCTTCCAGCAGGATCGAACGAATCTCCCGCGCTATGGGGCGCTCGGGTAGGATCACCGTCTCGAAGACGTTGAACAGATTCCCGCATACCGCATTCAGCTCCCCCTGCTCAAGGGCGGTTTTCAACGCGATCAACTGCGCCTCGCGGGGCGCGTACGCATCAGGGCGGAAATCGCCGTACAGAGCATCCAGCGCGCCGTAGGCCGCAGGTGTGGAGACCCCCTCCCCGCCGCAGGCGATCACCAACTCGCAATCGGGCAGAGGGGAAATGGGCGACAGAATCTCCCCCACGCCCTCGGTGACCTGCGCTCCGCCCAGGATGCAAAAGGGCACGTCCGCCCCCAGACTCACCCCCGCCTCGCAAAGCGCGGCCGTCGATAAGGGAGATCCGAACAGCTCATTCAACGCCGCCAACACCGCGGCGGCATCGGTACTGCCTCCCGCCAAGCCGGCGGCAGCGGGAATGCGCTTTTCTATGTGGATATCCAGCCGACGGCATCCTCGCCCCGTAACGGAAAAGAATGTTTCGGCGGCGCGAAAGGCTAAATTCCGCCGATCCGCAGGCAGCTCGGGATTGGTACAGGAGAGGTTGATCTCCTCGGCCATGCCGGGACGCGGCCCCATGACACAAAGATACATCCCGTCCACAGGATCGGTCACCTCCACGGTGACGGTATCGCACAGGGAGATCGCCTGCATCACCCCTGCGATGGTGTGATAACCGTCGGAACGGCGTCCCGTAATATCCAACGCCAAATTAATCTTGGCCGGCGCGTTCATGACTTTTTTCATAGAAAACTCCTGTCCGCCTAAGCGGGTGTTCATTCTGTTTTTCTCATTATACCACAAAAGCCCCAAAAACGCAAGGGCTAATCCGATTTTTCGGTATCCGCTCCCGTTGATCGGGAATTTGTATGAAAGGTTCTTGAAGAGGGGCGGGGGGTGGGACTTCTTGAAAGAAGCTCCTCCCCGCATAATCGTGCATATTTCGCGCGCTCCAATCGGAATTCTTAAATCTTCCGTTTGAAGTAGCGCAGGACGAACCGCTCCGGCCAAGCGAGGCGCTTGCGGGTCTCGCCATGGAGGTAGAGATAGAATACGGCAACGGCCTTCATCTCGGAGACGGTCATGCCGTGACCGAATTCCTCGGTAGCCATACCATCCATCACCACACGAAGATTGGGCAGGGGGATCTGTCCCTTGCGGGCTTTCTTCCCTTCCTCATTCTCTGCTCCGCTCAACTCAGCGGTCAGGCGGGCGGCGTAATCCTCACGGAATTCACCCACCCCGGGCGCCAGATCGTAGAGCGTGAGCAGGGTCATAACGGCGTCCACCGTCTCGAGCGCCAGCTCACGGCGGTCGTCATCATTGGTGTTGGCGCCGAATCCGCTCTCAAGGATCTGCGCCGCCACGCTTTGGCGGTGATCCTCGGCCGCGCGGGCGCGGGATACGATATAGGCAATCACCGCCACCACAGCCGAAGCGCCGGCCAGAACACCCAGAACCATCAGCGTGTAGCGAAGCGCCTCTGCCGAAGCCTCGTCGCCGTTCCCCGTGGTCTCCTCGGAGGTATCGTCCTCACCGGATTCATCCTCGGGCTCCGTATCGGGTTCGTAGGGATCCGTAGACTCATCCTCGGGCAGGATGGGATCCACCACCGTGGAGCCGCCTGCGGAGGTATCCGCGCCGTACATCCATACGTAGTACTGGGGCGTTGTCTCATATTGGATCCAGCCTACGCCGTCGAACCAAACCTCGATCCAGGCATGAGCCTGGTAATCGCGCACGTACCCGCCGTACACGAAATCGTTACGGTCAATGCGGGACAGCTCGTTGGCGATGTATCCCTCGACAAAGCGGGTGGGAATGCCCATCTCCCGCAGAAGGAGGGCGGCGGCCGAAGCGAACTGCACGCAGTAGCCTTCCTTCGTATTTCTCAAGAAGTTTTCCACACCGTCCAGAGCGGGATCCACCGTAGACAGATCGGGGGTAATGGTGTAGGTACAGCCCATCTCGTCGATGATGTAGTCGATGACGTTGCGCACCAGCAGATCCCGCTGGGTATACACCGCGGCGTCCGAGGCATTGCGCACTGCCGCCCGCGTAACGTCAGCGGAAATGTTCACGATCTCCTTATTCTGTACCGTATAGGAATCATCCTCGGGCGTTTCGGGATCATCCGGGATCAGCTCCTCGGTGATCTTCTCGTACACGGTGTGAGCCTGATTCCGAATCGTCTCAGCCAGCTCCCGAATATACGCGCTGTCGGAGGTATCCAGGTAGGTTTGGTAAACGAAATCACCGTACGCCTTTTCGGTGTTGATGAAATCCATCAAGGTCGTACGCTCCGCGTCGGTCATACCGTGGTCGTATTCGTCCACCAGATTGACGCTTCCCTCTCCGGCGACGCAGAGAATATCGGCGCCCACCACCCGGGAGCCGTTCATTTTAATGTACAGACTGCCGCAGGGAGTCTCGATCAAATAATCGCCGTTCTGACGGACAACAGAATCCGTGTCGTGGTAGAATCGCCAGAGGCGCTCCGCAGAGCCCCGCTTATAGGTGTACAGGAACATCGTGGTTCCGTTTCGCTGCTCCTCGGTATTCAGCGTAAGATAGCTATTCACCGTTCCATCCTCGGCCAAGCTGTACCCCGAACGAGTCAGAAGCGCCTCCTTCTGGAGATTGTAGGCCGCTTGCAGCTTAGCCTGATTCTGCGCCCACCGCTCATCCTTCATAACGGTGGCATAGGTCATGGTGGAGTAGGCCGTGCCGTTTTCGTGGAAATTCCGCCCCGTATACAGACCGTCGTAGTAGTTCACGAAGGTCAGATCGTGGGGCTCGGTGGAGGCGTACTGCATCAAGCCGAAATTCGGGTCGTAGGTTGTGGGGAAATAGGTCAAGGTAGAGGGGCTGTTGACCCGCCGCAGGCTGACCAGCGTATTGACGAAGCCGTAGGATTGATTCCCCTTGTATTTCGTCAGCAGATTTTGGGTATATTCGGGGTCATCCACCAGCTCGGGCTTCATGAAGTGGTAGAACTGATACTTCAGCGTCTCGGACGGAGAGGCATCCTTTCCGAACCGAAGCTGATAGTCCGCCACGGTCTCCTTGTCCACCGACAGCCACGCGCCGTTTTCATAGTCAGTACCCAGCCAGCCGCGGAGGTAGTAGCTCATGTGATTCCGGGATTGGAGATAGAAAATCTGCTTGCCCGTGAATGCAAGCTGCTGAAGCTCCGTGGAATGGGGCTTGAAGTTGTCGCTGTCGGCCTCGTATTCCAGACGATCCAGCGCGTCGTCGTCACCGCGCAGCAGAGCCGTCACGTAATTCCGCGCCAGCTCCATCTTTTCGTCGATGGCGTCGATGGTGTTGAAGTTCTCCTTGATGGTCAAGGCGGGGAGCGCGATGGCAATGAAACAGGCCGCGAGCACGGCCGCCGCCGCATAGCCACCCATAGCGCTCTGCGCCTGCTCGGTCACGCCGTCGTACGAGCGCACCGCCCGTACCTGCTTCATCATGGCGCGATGCGCTTCCTTCTGCGCCTTGCGTTGCTTGGGATCCAAGGAAGTTTTCTGTTTCTTCGGCTTTTTCTTGGCGCCGAAATAGTCGGTCAGCTCGTCCTCCACGGTGACCGCTTTTTCGCGGCGCGTCTTTTTGGCCTCGGCTTTGGTCTTCTTGCGAGCCAGGCGTTCAGCCTGCTTTTCCACGTATTCCGGCGGCAGGGCAGGACGGTCGCCATCCGAAAAGAGCTTCATTTCGGTGTCATAGTGCTTCTGATCCTTCCTGTGATAGAGTCGGTCGTAAGCCGCCATCACCAGCATGGAGGCGAAGGAAACGATCACCAGCGTGATACCCAAATTGGACTCAATGCGGTTGCTGTAAATGTTGAAGGTCAGCAGAACCACCAGAATGACGGTAGCCACGATAGCCGGAGGAACAATGCGAACCTTCTTGACAAAGCAGGCGGTAAACAGGATTGAGATCAGCAGCGTCAGCAGGCACGCGCCCAGGATCATGAGCTCCTCATGGGGCGTGGATGTTCCGATCGGCGCCTTGTACTGCACGTAGGTCAAGTATCCCACGCGGTAGAGGCGATCCAGCGCGGCGTTGTACAGGCTCAAAATGCCGTAGAGCAGATCGCCGGGGATCCGCGGATTCATGGCGATCGCGCCGCCGACGGAGCCGCCCGCCACCAAAACGGCCGCTACCTTCCCGACCTTGCCCACGCGGAGAAGCATCCCCACGGCCACCACCAAAAGGGCGGTCAGAAAGATCGCAAGGTTGGGTACGCCGAACTCCAGAGCGCTGGCGATGAAGATGGTGAGTCCGGATGCCGCCAGCCAGATGACCAGCGCGCGGCAGAGCAATCCGCCCAGCCGGAAGAGCCACCCCCGTCCCGCGCGGTCGGGCGGGCAAACGATGGGACGCTTATGGATGGGCAAAACCGCTTCCTTCGCCTCTTTTTTTGCCGCCTTCCGCTGAGCGCGTGTGAGGCGGGCTTTCTTCTTTTTGTCCGCAACCGTACGGGAATCCGCGAAGTCGGCTTTTGGGGGTTGCTTATGTTGCTTCATGATTCATGCCTCCTTCGGGATTGGTGATGTTGAAACCACCGGCGGTCAGGGTGAGTCCGTTGGCGGCGAGCTGTTCACGACAGCCCTCCAGGTAATTTGCGCGGTCGCGGGGATAGCGGAACCGCTCCTCGGGGTTGTAGAGCAAAACCTCGGCCGAGCCGAAGCTTCCCGCATCCGAAACGCCGGGCAGGCCGCTCAGGTCGGTCAGCATGGCGGTATCCAGCGCAGACAGCACGAAGGTCTGCTTGGCGCTTTGAATATCGCTGACCATGGCGCAAAGAGAGGTGACCTTACGCTCGGGCGCGCAGAGGGGCGCGGTAGCAAACAGGTGGTAGATGTTCTCAAACTCGTCCACCCCTCGCAGTGAGTAGCAGAACACGCCGCTATCCGAGCGGCGGTCGAACCAGAGCAGGAGTACTTCCCGTCCCAGCCGCAGCTCGGCCAGTACCGACGCGATGGTCAGCTCCACCACTCCGTCGGCCAGATATTCGTTCATATCGTCGTAGTGAATGGGCTTGGCCAGCTCGTGAACGTCCACCGTATCCACCGAGACCGATTCGGAAACGGCGGTTTCTTGAACCTTGACGGCCTCGGCCACGCCGTTCTTGGCGTCCAGCGTATCCGCCACGGCGTTGCGCTGATCCAGCCGCGCCTGCAAGGCCTCGTCGGAAATGGCGTGTGTATCGGAATTTTCCTTGATACGGCGGCCGTTCTTGCGGCGGAGATCCGCCTCGCGCTTGGCCTTCTCCCGCTTTTCCTTCTTGGCGGCCTTGCGCTCGGCGGGAGTCAGCTTCTTTCCCGCCTCGGATGCGTCCCCATCGGCCTCGGACTTCTTCTTGGGCGGCTCGTCGGGGAAATGGGGCGTCAGATCGCAGAACACCACGGTCTGATTGGAAGTACCCGTATTGTAGTCCTTGACGATGAAGTTTTCCGACTTAGAGGACAGCTTCCAATGGATGGATTTCAGGGAATCGCCGTTTCGGTAATCGCGGATGTCGCTGACCTCCAGCTTATCCACCACCAAGGGCGAACGCACCGTGCGGGCGGTATCGTCGGATACCGCGTGGGCGGAGGCCTCGTCCAAGGTCAGACGGCGGGGCAGAACGTAGATCGTAGTCAGGTTCTCCACGTCCACGCGGACGCGGAACAGGCGGAAGAAATCGTAAACGTAGAAGCACCGCACGCCGATATCATAGGTTCCGCGGAAGCGGAAGGAGACCGTATTCTTCAAGTGGTAGCCCGTCATGGGCGCCAGGGACAGCCGCACCGTCCGCTCGCTGCAACGCACTGCATTGGATTGGGGAATAGACACCCGCGCATCCACAAAGGGCAGTGTCAGGGGCGAATGATTGTCAATACGGAACTCATAGGTGTAGGGGGTGTTCTTCTCGACGGTCACCGAATCCGATACCATGCTCACCGACAGCGCGCCCTTGGCGAGCAGTATGTAGACCAACAGCACAAGGGGCAGCAGGAACATGAACCAGAAAAAGATGTTGGACACCTTACTGAGCAACGCCTGCGTAAACACCAGCGAGACCGCGAGGATGATCAAATAGGAAGAAAACCGCGGGGTCACCGTGAAGGCGGGCTCGTCCCGCTCGGGACGGCCGGCGGTGGTTCCCTTTGCCTTACGGAGCTTGCGGATCAAGCGATGGATCCGCTTTCCCAGCGCTCCCACGGGGATCGAAAGGATATGACTCAGCGTCATCTCCTCCTCGTCCTCACGAACGTCCTCCCGTTGGATCGTACGGAAAACCGCCAGATACAGCAGGGTATGGATCACCGTCACGAACGCGGCGGCGATGAACAGAACGAGAGGCGCCGCCACGGCGGTGGAGACGAGATAGCCCGCTTCGGCCTGCTCGGTGTAGTGCGCCATGCCGTCGGCCAGCAGGCCGGCCGCGATGGGGGTCATACCAAAGGCCAATGCGCCGCCGCCGAGCATCACGCCCATCAGCGGGTACAGACGGCGCGCCGTCACGGCTCCGAAGCGCTTATAGTTGGGCAGGATCAGAACCGACGCCAGTACCGAGGCGGCCAACGTCAAAAGCCATCCCAAGCCCTCCGCAAAGAAGAGCGCCTGCAAAAGAGTCCCGCTCTCCCGAAGCTCCTTGAGCCCCAACAGGCTGTCGATCCCTGCGGGATGCCCGCCCAGGAAGTAGCCCATCAGATCGTAGCCCGAGGCGGCGTGCTCCAAAAAGGGCGCCTCCTCCAGCAAAACCGTCAGCGCAACGCTCGGGAAAGCCGCCGCTACCAGAGTCAGAACGGGGAGCAGGAGGCAGAGCCCCAACAAAAGGGGCTTGGCGTTCTTTTTCATCCAATTCCACAGGGGAATATTCAGTTTTTTTCGTTTTTTCACAAAGGAATGACCGCAGGCCGTACAGGCTTTGGCTCCCACGGGCATGACAGCGCGGCATTGCAGACAGCGGATACCCAAGGTCACGCCGCAGTTCATACAGTAGGTACGATCCGCCGCCACATATTTCCCGCATCGGGGGCATTGATTCATCTGTTCCATGGGCGACTCCTATATTGGCTCACGCCCGCTCTCCGCGCTTGCCCTTGTAGGGCACCTCGGTGGTGCGAAGGATCTCGGTGAGCACGTCCTGCGCGGTCTGGTGCGCCAGCTTGGCCTCCTGGCGGAGCATAAGACGGTGCGCGATGGCGGCGCGGAACAGACCCGCGATATCGTCGGGCAGAACGTAGTCGCGGCCGCGGAGGAAGGCGTAGGCCTGCGCCAGGTGCACCAAGGCCACCGATGCGCGGGGAGACGCGCCCAGAGCCAGAGCGGGATGCTTACGGGTGGCGGTAATGAGGGTGACGATGTAGGCATAGAGCTCGTCGTCGATGTGCACCGTAGTCACCATCTCGCGGATGGTGCGGAGCTCGTCGCGGGAGAGCACGGCCTGCACGTGCTTCAGAGGATTCTCTGCCTTACGCGCCTTAATGATGTTCAATTCCTCGGCAGGGGCGGGATAGCCCATGCTGATCTTGAGGGCGAAGCGGTCAAGCTGCGCCTCGGGCAGAGGGTACGTACCCACGTAGCCCGCGGGGTTCTGGGTGGCGATGACCATAAAGGGATCGGGGATCTCCATGGTGTTGCCGTCCACGGTGACCCGCCCCTCCTCCATAGCCTCCAGCAGCGCGGATTGCGTCTTGGGGGAAGCGCGGTTGATCTCGTCGGCGAGGAGGAGATTGCACATGACCAGACCCTCGCGGAATTCGAAATTCTCCTTCTGGCGGTTGTAGATATGGAAGCCCGTGATATCAGAGGCCATGACGTCGGGCGTAAACTGCGCGCGCTTGAAGTCCAAGCCCGTTACCTTGGCCAGCGTGGAGGCCAGGGTGGTCTTACCCGTACCGGGGACATCCTCGATGAGAACGTGGGCGCCCGCCAGCATGGCGGTCAGCAATTGGATGACCTCGGCGCGCTTACCCACCACGACCTTCTCCACCTCGTCTGCGGCGGCGATCATCTTTTTATGGGCGGCCGTCATCTCGGGGGACATTTTGACCTCGGCGGCTTTCGCGGTCTCGGGGCTCTTGTTTTCGATATCGTTGCTCATAGTATACACCCTTTCTTGTAGTTCTTATAGGTTATCAATCTTTCGTTTCGAAGCAGGTATCCGCGCGGATACCTTTTCATCGTATTATAACATAAAATTTGGTTTTACGCAAGACGCAAACAGGCTTGTTTTGCATTTTCGTCATAGAAGTCGCAAATTATTTACATATATTGGTCATTCCCCACAAACGTCCCGGCCATTTTTATTCAAAATCGCTCTTGACGGCGTAGCGGCTCCATGCTATAATAATATAAATATACTTCAAAGGAGTTTTATAGTAAAAGCCAAACGTCCCCTTTCCGCCCTGCTGGCCGCCCTCATGCTGGCCGGAACCATGACCGCCTGCGCCACGGCCGACGATCCCGCCGATACGGACGCGGCCGCTCAGACCACCGCCGCCACCGAGGAGGACACCGGCCTCCGCGATAACCTGCCCGACGATCTGGACTTTCGGGGCGAGGAGATCACCGTCATCAGCCGCGGACGTCTGGGCTGGTTCCATGACGAGATACTGGTGGAAAAGCTCACCGGCGACCCCGTCAACGACGCCATCTACGAGCGCAACAAGATGGTTGAGAGCCGCCTCAACGTCAAGATCATCAACCTAACCGACGATGATATCGCAGCCGAAACCGTCCCCAATAAGGTGAGCACCGCGGTCAAGGCGAACACCGATGAATACCAGATCATGGTCGCCGCCGCGTACACCACCGCCAACGCCTCCTTGGAAAAAATCTTCACGAATCTGGCGACCACCGAATACGTCGATTTAGAGCAGCCTTGGTGGACTCAGGGCTACAACACCGCCATGAACTATGGCGGTATCCAGTTCTCGGCCACGGGCTCCATGCTGCTCACCACCTACCGTCTGGCGTTCTCCACGGTCTTCAATAAGACCCTCTTTGACGAAGCTAACCAGCCCTACCTGTACGATACCGTCGAGGAGGGCAAGTGGACCATCGACAAGCAGATCTCCCTGATCCCCGTGTTCCACCGCGACAACGGCAACGGTATGCAGGACGAGGAGGGGGATATTTACGGCCTTATTTCCAACGATTACATCAGCGTTGACCCCTACTGGAGCGCCTGCCAAATGGACTTCCTCGGCCGCACCGATGACGACGAGTATGAGCTCATTCTGGACACAGGCAAGGTTCACGACGTAGCGGAGAAGATTCTCCATCTGTACGGCAATACCAACGGCGGCGCCTACATTCTCCCCCACGAGGACGCTGACCACGAGCAGGATACCATGCGCGGGATGTTCGCAGAGGGACTCGGCGCCATGGCCACCCTCCGTATCATCGAGCTGGAAAACTCGGTCATGCGGAACACCGATCAGGAATACGGTGTGATCCCCATGCCCAAGTATGACGAAAACCAGAAGAACTATCAGACCCTGCTCCACGATCAGTTCTCGGTCGTCACCATCCCCACCACCGTAACGAACGAGCGGCTGGATATGGTCAGCGCGGTTGTCGAGGCCATGGCCTCCGCCAGCTACAAGCTCGTCCGTCCTGTGTACTACGAGGAGACCCTGCGCACCAAGATCGCCCAGGATCCCCAGTCGGCTCTCATGATGGATATTCTCACCGAAGGGATCTACATCGACGCGGGTATGCTGTACAGCCGTCACTTCGATTACTTCCACTCCTCTTTCCGTTCCCTGATCATAGGCAGAACCAACGACGCGACCTCCCGCTTCAAAGCCATCATCAAGAAAGCCAAGGATCAAACGACCGATCTCAATAAAATGCTGAACGAAATGCTCTCCGAAGAATACTAAGCTTTACGGAGGTTTCCCATGAAAACGAATGCGAAACAAATTCTTTCCGCCCTGCTGGCCGCCCTCATGCTGGCCGGAACCATGACCGCTTGCGCCACAGGTGACGATCCCGCCGATACGGGCGCGGCCGCTCGAACCACCGCCGCCGCCACCGAGGAGGACACCGGCCTCCGCGATAACCTGCCCGACGATCTGGACTTCGAGGGCGAGGAGATCGTCTTTATTTCCCGTGACCGCAAGGGCTGGTATGACCGCGAGATCTGGGTGGAAAAGGTAACGGGCGAGCCCATCAACGATGCCGTCTATGAGCGAAACAAAATGGTCGAAAAACGCTTGAACGTTACGATCACGGATATCCCCGACAAGGACGAGCCCTGCGAGGAGGTCGAGATCGCCGTCAACGCCGGTACCCATGAGTATGACGTTATGGCCGCC